>JBPCXK010000527.1:0-15483 GCA_051008635.1 Gammaproteobacteria bacterium | reverse complement strand
TTGCCACCTTCAAGATGAGCATACGGCAAAAAGCTCAGTGACAATGCGACCAGCACGAGAACAACAAACGGGACGATAATTGCCCAGTTGCGAGTGTAGAGCGGTAGCACCCGACTCAGCGGTGGCCAGGCAAGGCCATCTTTGATCAGGACGCTGAGAACTACCGGCGTAAGGAAAGCGGCCAGTAGTATCGAAGGCGGCACTGGCAACAACCCCTTGTTACCCAGATAGATGTCTGCGCCTGTGGCGAAAAAGGCGAGCAAAGCTGCAACGTAAATGTGTGTCACCATGTTGGCCACCTGCAGATTAGTCCCGAGCGCGCCTTGTCCCCGATAGCCGGCTCTGGCACGCGGCCGTCAAGTCGCCTCCTGAATTGGTGAGCGGGAACGAGAATCGCACATCGGATACGCCTCTACGACCTCTTGTTATTTCTAGGTTTATCTCAACCATATTTAACCACATTATTTCGCCGCTTCACGCTGCGATAGTGTGGGATAGACACTGCTTGGGATTCGTTCTGCGATGCCAGAAAGGCTTTGCCTTTCTGGCATGCAAACTCTCTGAACCGTCCAGTGACGGGTGTCAAGGGGCGTCGAAGACGCCGAGCGAAGCGAGCTCGCCCTTGACACCCGTCACTGGACGGTTCATCGAAACCCACATTAATCCACAAAAGTTCAACGGATTTATCGTGCGACACAGATGCCGAAATAACGCGACATACAACAGCCGCTACTGAGCAGGCTGCGGCTCGATCGCCTGGTCCGCGCCGTCGAGCGCCTTTTGCAGCATGCGCCGCGCCCTGTGTACACGCGTCATGACCGTGACCTTGTTGATGCCCACCATCTCGCTGATCTCCTGGCAGCTATGGCCGTCTACCCGCAAAGCCAGCGTCTTGCGGTATTTTTCCGGCAGACCGTCCAGGGCTTCGCATATACCCAGCACATCGGCGTCGGTGTAGTTGGGTTCGCCCGACATGAGCTCGAAATCGACTTCCGAGAATTGCGGCTGGTACCGTTGATAGTGCCGCGCGTTCTCACGCTGCAAGATGGTGAACATCCAGCTACGCATGGCTTCGGGGCTTTCGAGCCGATCGAGAAAACGCCATGCCCGCAGGAACGTCTCCTGTACGAGGTCCTGCGCCTGCGATCGATCTCCGCAGAGCCGGCAGGCGCGGCCATAGAGGACGGGCGTGAACGATTCGAGCAGCTCGTTAAAACGTTGCTCGTTTTGCTTGAAGTTTGCTTTCCTGCGCTGCTTTACGGTGGACGTGGTCGATTTCATAAGCTTGGACTCCGGTCGATGGCAATCAACTGTGCGCCATCGTTGATGATTTTCTAAAGCATCTATTTGGTGAATGCTTTGTTGGCGATAGGATGGCTCTACGGGGCGGAGCGATCCAGGGCTTCGGCCAGAATGATCTCCGCCATGTGATAAGCCTTGCGCGCAAGTGCGGTCTGGCCTGTGACGTGAACGGTGACGATCGCGCCATCGAGCAGCAACATCAGCCCGCTGGCGAGCGCATTCGGATCGCGCGCACCAGCGCTTGTCGCCAGCTCGCACATGTAGTCCGTACATTTATGCTTGTACTCGGCGGCCGCCTGGTGAATCGGGTGATCGTGCTCCGGGAACTCAACGGTCGCATTGACGAAGCGACAACCCTGAAAGCCCTCCTCTTCACAGACTTCGAGATAGGCTTCCAGAACTGCCAACAGACGTTCACGCGGCGTACCGCCGCGACGCTGCGATTCCTCGATCACCCACGCAATGGCCTTTTCCTGCTGTTGTTTCAGCGCGGCCAGGAACAGCTCTTCCTTTGACTTGAAGTGACTGTAAAGTGTCATCTTCGATACGCCGGACTCGGCAATGATCTGATCGATGCCAGTCGCGTGGTAGCCGTACTTGTAGAACAAGCCCAGCGCGGTTTGTATCAACTGATCTTTTTTACTTGTCGCCACAACACCTCTCCAGGCTTGAACTCATTAACCCTCACGTGCCACCCTATCGAAAAACGATAAGAGGCTCAGACAACCGAGGGGTAAAGACTCGAGCGGCAAAAGCGTACGAAGATCCAATACCGCTTAGCGCGAGCCGGGAAATACTCCCCGGGTGATCGCCGAGCGGTGGAATCTCAATCGGGATAAGGTTCAGGCTACGATACAAGTCTTCACGGAAGTTTCCGGCGCTCACCTCGCTCGCCAGATTCAGTCTGGTAGCAGCGATGACCCGTACGTCCATGCGCCGGGAGCGGCCGCAACCGGGGCGTGCGCACCGCCCTTGCTCCAAAACGTGCAGCAGCTTGCCCTGCAGATCGAGCGGAATTTCCGCGATTTCTTCGAGAAACAAAGTGCCGCCGTCGGCGCGTTCGAAACACCCGGCGCGATCCGTAATGGCGCCCGCGAACGCACCACGTACGTGACCGAAAAACTCGCTTTCAAACAAGTCGCGTGGAATGGCGGCGCAATTGACTTTTATAAGCGATCGCGCCCAGCGCTCGCTGCGGGCGTGAATTGCGCTGGCAACCAGCCTTTTCCCGTTTCCGGATTCTCCGAGTATCAGGACGTTGGCCTCGGTCGGGGCCACCAGTTCGATCTGACGTAAAATCCGTCGCAAACAGGGGCTATCGCCGTCGATTCGATTGGAGCCCGAAACCCTCTCGATGGGCTCGGGCTGCGACAGTGTCTCGAACACGTCCCGGCTGCGCCGCGTAACGGTGGAAACCCCGTACGCGCCCGAAGACATTGTGGCGCGAGCCGACATCACAGTCGCACCTCCAGCGCCTGGACGCAAACGCGCCGCGCCGGGTATAGGAAAAGCTGCCCTTGGAAGATGTTGCTGTTCATTTGAAATCGCCTCCGTTGATTAACCGTAACCCCCCGTGACGCTCAGATCAGGGGGCTTTACCGTATTAGACTGAACTGTCTGTATCTAAAATAGACTGACCAGTCTGTGTAGTCAAGTTTCGATAAGACTTTTCGCCGTCAGAGGTCGCTTCAGATTACGGCATCGCATGAGTTTTGGATGCAAGGGGCTTGCAAATATAAGCCTAGAGTCAATGGCTTAGCCGGTAGTTATGGACAGATGAATGTGTTAATATAACAGACCATTCTGTACATTAATTTTATATTTTTCGACATCTTATGAGATCAAATCGACGGGATGAGCTGATTAGCACAGCGGTCAAGCTGTTCGCCAGGCAGGGATATCACGCGACGGGAATCGATCAGATCATCGCCGAATCGGGCGTCGCCAAAATGACGCTCTATAATCACTTCAAGTCCAAGAACGAGCTGATCCTGGCGGCCTTGCGCCGTTACGACGAGGACGCCCGGCACCGGATAATGCGTTCGATAGAACGCCGCGCCAGGAATCCGCGCGAGCGTCTGCTGGCCTTGTTCGATGTGCTGGACGAGTGGTTCACAAGCGACAAATTCTTCGGCTGTATGTTTATCAACGCGACCGCTGAATTCGCTCAGCACGATGACCCGATTCACGCTGTGGCCGAACAGCACAAACGCCTGCTTCGTAACTATCTGCGCGAACAGGCTCTGGCTGCTGGCGCTCAAGACCCGGACAACCTGGTGGAACAGATATGTCTGCTGATGGACGGCGCTATTGTCACCGCGCAGATTAATGGGCAAAGCACCGCCGCCCAGGCGCGCTCGGCCGCCGAAGTACTGCTTGCCCAGGCGCTCGATTGAGTGTGGGTGGCTTGCCGATCAGAAAAGCCAAAACTCATAACACCAGTGGAGGTATCGCAGAAATGTCATTCGAACAACGCAGTCAAATGGTAGATACAGCGATGAAACTCTTCTACCAGAAGGGTTTTCACACTACCAGCATGGAAGAGATACTCACTCAGGCCGGCGCTAACCACACGACCTTTAACGAATACTTCAATACAAAAGACGAGTTGATCCTGGCAGCCCTCCAGAAACGCGACGAACAATTTCGCGAATGGTTTGCAAAAGAGATCGACCAGCGAGCGCGCACACCCAAAGAGCGCTTACTCATCGCATTTGATATTTTGGAAGAGTGGTACGAGGGACCCGGATTTCATGGTTGCCTGTTCATCAACGCGACAGTCGAGTTTGCGAGCTCTGAGAACCCGATTCACAAGGCCGCGGCGCGACACAAGCGGGTGTTTCGCGAATACCTTCAGGGTCTGGCCGAAGCCGCGGGCGCCGACAATGCGGCGGCATTGTCGGGGCAGCTAATGCTACTGATGGAGGGCGCGATCGTAACCACACAAGTCGGCGGCAAGCCGGAAACGGCACGCCAGGCCCGCAAAGCCGCCGAAGTGCTCATCGAGCAGGCGCTCGCGCACTGAGCCTGCGGAGTCGGACCGTGCCGCCTGATCAGTAGGGACAGATAAACAACTGAATCTATTCGACTAATTCTCCGGACACTAGTGAGCTTGGATGAGTTCTGAGCAAACCATGTTAGCTACGCAATGTATCTGTGGTGTACCTGCGTTTCTGAAAGTCTTCGCCTTCCGCTTTAGTACCTTACCAGTGAAATCTCGGACAAGAAGACCAAGAATTTCTCGACCGGCGGTCGCGCCGGGGTGAGGCGGACTTTTCCACGCCTTGTCCACGGCCGCGCGCCTCAAACGCCGGCGTTGCGGTGGGCAAGGGGTGGTAAAGTCCGCCGTTGAACAGGCACATCTTTGGTTCCGGCTATGCCGGGTTAGGGTTTCTGTAGTCTGTAATGCCTGGTTGACCAAAGTTCTCTCGCGTCACCTGGCCGAATGGCCTCCGGGATTTTGAATCTCGATTCGATCATTGAACCAAGTAACACGCGTCGGGGCATTTGATGTTTGATAATTGCGATGCATGATGGCATTGCGGACAATCTGTTGCAGAGCCGCAATCGGGTAGTCGGGATTTCGAATTTCTGTCGTACTCGTAGTAACGTCCGTTGCCACACGAATGTTAGCGACGAGAAGATCATCAAGATCGCGCAATAATTCGGGCAATGGGCCACCTGTCTTCTGCAAGCGATTGTATTAGGTCCGGTTCGCATTCATTTGTCCGAACGCAGATTCCGACCTCCCGAGATAGTCCAGTCCCCAGCAACTAACGGCTTCCTCACGTCCCTATCCCCAGCCGACGCGCAACAGCGCGGACGTGACGCACCGCTCGCTTCAGATCGAAACGAACAAAGTCCGATGCTCGTAACACAGGACGTAGCCGTGAATCGATCTGGCGTACCAGACCTTCTAACCTTCGATCTACAGGTCCGGTGCGCCGGTACCTGGAGTACCAAGCTTCTGTGTGACCAGATCCACTATATCGGACTCGGACAAATCGAGCGCGCGTTGAGTAGAGACCACGACGTACTCTCGTGATTAGTCGACGGCGTGCGAGGCGACGGAATAGTTCGCGCTCCTGTGTGGAAGTCAAGCCGAACTGGCCGACCAAGTCACCGGTTTGCACGGTGCGCAATCCACGCATTTGGGTGTACGCGAAGAAGCGGGTCTCTTGCTCACCGAGGTTCATGGCTGCGTACTATTTCTCTTAAACGGCTTGTCAAGCCATCTACGAGAAATAATATACAGCTATATCTAATGCCGGCTTCAGAACCCCAACCTCGGGCGGGTAACCAGTCCATCGGGCCTAAGAGCTTGATGCTGTCGGCGTGCTTACGGGCAACGGCCTTCTGTTCTATGCTGTCTCTTCGTGCCCGTGAGAACCGCTTTAATGTTCCTAACTGGGTCCCGGCTCGCGCTGGGCACGTCCAAGTTGACGATGACAATAAATGTGTCTGCAACCGACTTGCGGCGATCGACTTGTAACAACGGGAAGACTAATCGTTCGAAAGCATGGTGGGCCGTGTAGGAATCGAACCTACGACCATCGGATTAAAAGTCCGGTGCTCTACCAACTGAGCTAACGGCCCATCTGTTGACACTGTGCATGCCATCCCTGGCGATACTTATGTGTTCTTCTACACACCTGCCTTGCCGTCCACTGGCAGGGCGTTCAGCGGGGATTTAGTCCACTGGACCAAGGGCTCTGCCAGAAATAACTTCACATTTCTTAGGCCTATCCATCCCGCGTGGCGGCGTTGCTTCGGCAGTTAAATAGCCGGCTATTCGCCTGCCTCGCGCCTTGCCACACGGGCGCCTGGACCTAAGAAATGCAAACTTATTTCTGGCAGAACCCTAACCCGGCCTAGCCGGAACCAGAGATGTGCCTCTTCAACGGCGGACTTTACCACCCCTTGCCCACCGCTTCGCCAGCGTTTGAGGCGCGCGGCCGTGGACAAGGCGTGGAAAAGTCCGCCTCGCTTGTGCGCGACCGCCGGCTGAAAATTCCTGGTATTTTTGTCCAAGATTTCACTGGTAAGGTACTAAATTCTTTTTCCGCTTCACCCAACTGAGCTAACGGCCCCAGCTGAAAATGTACATGCCGAAGCGGCAACGCGAAGTGTTGAGCCTGCGCTTGCGGGCTGAGTATCTTACAGTGCTGGATGCAAATGACAAGGGCTCGTACAAGCCGCGGGACTGCCCGTTTCGGCCTCAAGCTTTTGTGGTAACCGTATACCGCAAACCGGCAGGGGAGCCTAATGATGGTGGGTATCGCTGCGCTCAACCTACCCTACGACGGCTACGACGACAGCGGAGCCGGTCCACGACTTCGTACCGGAAGCTCGACCAAGAGGTCTGTCAGTGCCCTTCCTGTTTCATTCGCTTAAGCCGTTTGTCGGCCAGGCGGGCAACCGTGGAGTTCGGGTACCGCTTGCGCAGGGTACTGAGTACTTTGCGTGCGCGATCCCATTGGGAGAGCTCGTAGTAAGTGAATCCGAGCTTAAGGGTCGCGTCAGGCACCTTAGGGCTGCTCGGGAAGCCGCTGATGACCTTGTTGAACTCCTTCGCGGCCTGATCGTATTTGCGCGAGACATAGTTCGAT
This sequence comes from Gammaproteobacteria bacterium, assembly GCA_051008635.1. Taxonomy (GTDB): domain Bacteria; phylum Pseudomonadota; class Gammaproteobacteria; order JBPCXK01; family JBPCXK01; genus JBPCXK01. Next base: position 8,572 of record JBPCXK010000527.1, on the reverse strand, counting down.
TCGGCCAGCCAGTATTGGGCATTGCCTGCGTACCTGCTATTGGGGTACTTGTTGAGAAACCGATCGAACACCGTTATCGCGCTCGAATAACGGCCGTCCTTGAGCATGTTGAACGCCCTGCGATATTCCTCTCGTTCCTGCGTGCCGTCGGCACCGGCCGTAGCGGTCGCCACCTGCTGCTGACTCTGCTGGGCGGCCGGGCCGCTTGTGGTTCCAACGCTAAACTGCGATTCGACGTTACCACCTTCCACGGCGCTCGTGACGCCGCCGCCTCCGGACGCCTGCAGGCGTTTGTCGATGTCGAGGTAGAGCTCTCGTTGGCGCTTCTTTACGCCGGCCAGCTCGTGGTTAGTGCGCTCCATCTCGCCGCGCAGCTCCTCCACCTCTTCCTGCAGCGCCTCGAGCCGGTCCAGCATCTCGAGCAGGACTTCGTTCTTAAGCAAACGCTCAAGACTTACGACGCGCTCGTTTACCTGCGCTATCTGCGCCGCCAGCTCCTTCTTGCTGACGGCCAGAGCGGGAGCCGATACGACGGCTGCGGCCGTCAGTGCGACGAACAACAAACGTTTCATAGCACGGCTATTGCGCCGAGTAGACCAGCTCCACCCTGCGGTTTTGCTGCCAGGCCGACTCGTTGCTGCCTTCGGAAGCCGGAGATTCTTCGCCATAACTGATGATCTCGAGTTGCGATGTGTTGCCACCATTTAGCCGTATGATATTCCGCACCGATTGCGCGCGCCGCTCGCCCAAACCGAGATTATACTCGCGGGAACCGCGCTCATCAGCGTGTCCTTCGAGCCGCAACTGCGCGTTCGGGTTACCCGACAGAAAACCGGCATGCGCGGCAACGACGTTGACGAACTCCGAGCGGACCTCGTCGCTATCGTACTCGAAGTAAATCACGCGGGTTGCCAGCATATTGTCGGGGTCGTCCAGCGGATTGAGCTGCAAGTTATCGTCACCGGTGCCGAGCCCGGTTGTCGCGGGCGCCTCGATCGTGTTGATTACGGGCACCTCTTCGAGTGCTTCCTCTTCGGTGCTGGCGCAGCCGGCAAGTAGCGCGATGCCAAAGATTGCCGCGGGTATTTTGAGTTGTTCGTTGTTCATCATCAATTCTCCTGTGTGAAAATCCCTCGTAAAGCCTGATCAGAAATTACGCAGCTACAACCACCTTGTTATCAATTGATACCGAAGGGAGACCACACGGGCTCGCGCACGTCACCCTCTTGCAAACGCAACCGCTGCTTGACGCGGCCGTCTTCGCTCACTGCCGAAAGCACACCGCGGCCACCGTTCTCGGTGGCGTAAATGATCATGCTACCGTTCGGCGCAAAGCTCGGCGCCTCGTCCAGATGACCATCTGTCAGGACACGTAGCTCGCCGGTCGCCAACTCCATAACGGCGATGCGATACCCGCTCTTGGTGCCGTGCACCATGGCGATCTTCTTGCCGTTGGGCGAGACGTCCGCGTCGGCATTGTAGCTACCGTCAAACGTCAAACGTCTCGGGCGTCCCCCGCCTCCCGCGGCGACCTTGTATAGTTGCGGCTTGCCGCTACGGTCTGATGTGAATACGAGCGACAGGCCGTCCGGCATCCAGCTCGGCTCGGTATCGATCCCGCGGCTCCTCGTAAGCCGCACCAGCTTTTTGCTGCCAATGTCCATCACATACAGCTCGGGATTGCCTTCGGCGGACAGGGTCATCGCCAGCCGCCCGCCATCGGGCGACCAGGACGGCGCGCTGTTGATACCGGGTTTGCCCGATACTTTCGTGCGCGCACCGCTCACCAGATTCTGCACATAAATATGTGGCCGCTGAGCCTCGAATGATACATAGGCGATGTGCTTCCCGTCGGGCGACCAGGCCGGCGACATCAACGGCTGGCGTGATTTGAACACCGTTCTGGGGCCAAAACCGTCTGCATCAGCGATTTGCAGCACATAACTCGGCCCCCCACTTTGTTTCACGGTACTGACATAAGCAACGCGGGTGCTGAAGGCTCCTTTGAGCCCGGTCAGGGCCTCGAAGATGAGATCACTGATCTTGTGCGCGGCCGCGCGCAACTTGCGCGTCGTGGTCGGAACATCGTAGCCAATCAGCTGGCGGCTTTGCACAGTATCGAAAAGCTGAAACTGGATATTGAACTGGCCCGGCCCTATCGTGGTTACCTTGCCGATCACGACATTCTCGATACCCTTGCTGCGCCATTGCTGAAATACAAGATCGGTGGCCCTACGCGGACGTTGCGGAAACTGCTTGTCCGCCACGAGCTTGAAGTAGCCGCTGCGGCCCAAATCCGACGAGACAATGTTATCCACCGAACTCGCGGCTGAGCCACCGTCGACGTCGAAGGGCACGATCGCGATGGGCAACGCGCCTTCCACACCCTTGGTGATCTCGATCTCCAGCACTGCCCGCACATTGCCGCTTACAAACAAAACAATTCCAGCCAGCGCCGCCTGCAAAAATTTGTTGTTGATCATGTTTCTCATGCTCTGGGCTTGAATTTGAAACGTAGCTCCCGATCGAAAACCTCCGGCGCGGGCGGATCCGGCAGAGGCTCAGCCTTGCGCACCGCAGCCTCTACCGAACGCCTGAACGCCTCGTCCGTCGTGCTGCATTCCGCCACCTGAACGGAATGGATGAAACCGCCGGGCGCTTGAGTCACGTTAACCCAGCAGTAATCACCGGCGCTGGTGCTCGGGGGCCTAAGCCACATCCGTTGTACCTTTGCCCCAATCGCGTCGATGTATTGACTGGTCAAGGATTGGAGTTCCCGATCGCTCCTGCGCTGTTCCGCAGCCGCCAGTTCCGCTTCTTCCTGCTCCATAATCTTGGCCAGCCTTTGCTGTTCTGCCCGCTGTTCTTTTTCGCGCCGTTCTCGCTCTTTCTTCTCTCGCTCCGCCTGCTTTCTTGTCTCTTCCTCTTTGCGTTTCTGCTCAGCCAGGCGTTGCCGTTCTTTTTCCTCTTCTTCGGCTTTGCGTTTGGCCTCCTGTTCCTCGCGTCTCTTTTCCTCGGCGAGACGCTTGCGCTCCCTTTCTTCCTCTTCGGCCTGGTGTTTTGCCTCTTCTTCCTTGCGCTTGTGTTCTTCCGCCAGGCGCTGGCGTTCCTTCTCCTGGGCCTGACGCTGCTCTTCCTCCTGCCTGCGCTTCTGCTCTTCGGCTATGCGCTCGAGCTCTTGCTGCTTTTCCAGCTCGGCCTTTTGCCGCGCCTCTTCTTCGTGGCGCTGTTGCTCCTCGACCAGCTCACGGCGTTCGCGCTCCTGCTCGAGTTCCGCCTCGAGCTTGGCGATCTCTTGCTGGCGCTTTTGCTCGGCTTCCTCTGCTTCGCGTTGCAACGCCTCTTCCTTTACCTGTTCCCGTGGCGGTGGCGCGGGTTCGATTTTGACGAAGTCCTGACTTATGGCCACCGCCTTGATGCTCTCGAACGCCGGTTGCGCCGCACCGCGCACCTGCGAGCTGAACTGGTAACTGATCATCAACGTCACGAGCACCACCACATGCACCGCGATTGCGATGATGAGCGAACCGGGGATGTGCCTTTCCCGCAACGGCGTTACCCCCCACCGCGTTGCTTGGGCGGTGGATCGGTAATCAGACCAACGCCGTCGGCGCCGGCGGACTGCAAGACGACCAGCGCCTGTATCACATAGTCGTACGCGACATTTCTGTCTCCCCGCACATAGACGGGCAATGTGGGCTGCTCTATCAGCAAACCTCGCACCTCGGTCGTGAGCAAATCGGCATCGAGTGGCTCGTTGGGAGTCTGCCCCTTGTTCATCGACATGCGGCCTTCGGCGTCAACCGTCACCACCAGCGGCTCGTTGTCGCGGCTGCCCTCTTCGAGCGGTTTGGAAGGCGCCTCGGGGAGCGCTACTTCTACGCCCTGTTGCAACAACGGCGCCGTCACCATAAAAATCACCAACAACACCAACATGACATCGATGTAAGGTACGACATTAATCTCCGACATCGGTTTCAGCCGTCTGACGTGCGATCTCGCCACGATTACACCTCTACAAACATGTTATTAACGGCCCAAAAGGAGTATCGGGTCTGCATCATCGTCCCTTGGTCAAGGCCTGGCGATGGAGCAATGCGGTAAATTCTTCCATGAAGTTATCGTAGCGGCTGACAAGGCGCTCGACGTCATCCGAATAACGATTGTATGCAATGACTGCGGGAATGGCCGCGAACAGGCCCATGGCCGTGGCGATGAGCGCCTCGGCTATGCCGGGGGCAACCAGCGACAGTGTCGCCTGCTGCTGGTCGCTCAACGCGCGGAAGGAGTTCATGATGCCCCACACCGTGCCGAACAGGCCGACGTATGGGCTGGTCGAGCCGACCGTCGCAAGAAACGAGAGATAGGTCTCCAGCGAGTCGACCTCGCGCGACAACGAGACCTTCATCGAGCGCAGCGCGGTATCCGCAATGGAGACCTGGGACACGCGGTTTTGGCGGTGCAGCCGCGCGTACTCCTTGAACCCCGAAATAAAGATGTGTTCCATACCGGCTGGATTACGCTTGTTGCGCAGCTGGTCGTAGAGCGTCGCCAGATCGCCTCCGGACCAGAAACGGTCCTCGAAGGATTCGGCCGATGCGCGCGCGTCACGGAGCATCTTCCACTTGCTGACAATCATCGTCCAGGAGACGACCGAGGCCAACAACAGCAACGCCATCACCGCTTGCACGAGCAGGCTGGCGTCCGCCACCAGCCGGTAAATGCTCATATCAACGCTCATGCGTGAACTTCCCTAACATGGCTTCGGGTATAGGCGCCGGTTTGAGCGAGCCGGTATTCAAGCACGCCAGTTTTATTCTCCCCGTGACCAAGGTCTCGTTGTCACCGGACTCGTGCCTCATTATACGATGCGCAACGTCCAGACTCGCACGCCGCAACGCCACCGGCTCGACCGTGACCTCGAGCAGCTGGTTGAAACGCGCGGGCCGCAGGTACTCGACCGATACCGCGCGCACAGCGAACATCACTTGCTGCTCGTGCATCAAAAGGTCCTGTTCAAAACCCCATGCGCGTAGCCATTCCGTACGCGCACGTTCCATGAATTTGAGATAGTTGGCGTAGTAGACGATGCCGCCCACATCGGTGTCTTCATAATATACCCGCACCTGCCAGGAGAACGCGCTCACGAACTACCCGGGCAACTCTGCCCGGCAATCCTGAGTTTGGAGCCTCGCCCATGGTGAAATTGTTCAATAAGTTGACGTTGTTGCATTTTGCATTTAGATATTTAGTTATTTACATCTGATAACTGCAGGATTTTACTGCCTAAATGATGACAATTGAACCCGCAGCCTGGCGCGTTCGCGTTTGGACGGATAGAAAGGCAACGGGGTTTCAGGTTTTCGACGGTGCAGGCGTGCCGGCGGATTCCCCGCCAAACAGATCGGGCGTCTCATGCGCTGCCTGCGCACTGTGTGGCGGCTTCAGCCCAAAATGCAGATAGGCCCCACGCGTAGCCATACGTCCGCGCGAAGTGCGCATGATAAAGCCCTGCTGAATCAGGTACGGCTCGATGACGTCTTCCAGCGTGTCACGCTCCTCGCTGAGCGCTGCCGCAAGGCTGTCGATACCGACCGGTCCGCCGTCGAACTTCTCGATTACCGCCAGCAGCAAACGCCGGTCCATGGCGTCGAAGCCATTGGCGTCGACATTGAGTAAATCCAGCGCGCTTTCTGCGACCTCCTGACTGATGCGCCCGTCGAATTTGACCTGCGCATAGTCTCGCACGCGCCGCAGCAGGCGGTTTGCGATGCGCGGCGTGCCCCGCGCGCGGCGCGCGATCTCGGCGGATCCCTTCGATTCGATTTCGATACCGAGAATGTCCGCCGAGCGCGTCACGATCATAGCCAGCTCGTCGACACTGTAAAACTCGAGCCGCTGTACGATCCCGAAACGGTCTCGCAACGGCGAAGTCAGCAACCCCGCGCGCGTGGTCGCGCCCACGAGCGTGAAGGGCGGCAAATCGAGTTTGATCGAACGCGCCGCCGGCCCCTCCCCTATTATGATGTCGAGCTGATAATCCTCGAGCGCGGGATACAAGACTTCCTCGACGACCGGGCCCAGACGATGAATCTCGTCGACGAACAGCACATCGTGCGGTTCGAGGTTGGTCAACAAGGCGGCAAGATCGCCCGGGCGCTCCAGCACCGGCCCCGAAGTCTGGCGAACGTTCACCTGCATTTCGTGCGCGACGATGTGCGCAAGCGTGGTTTTACCCAAACCGGGCGGACCGAAAATCAGCACATGATCGAGGGCCTCGCCACGGCCGCGCGCGGCGCTGATGAAGACCTCCATCTGTTCGCGCACGGCGAGCTGTCCGATGTATTCGTGCAGACTCCGCGGGCGTACCGAGCGCTCTTGCTGGCGGTCATCCGCGGTAATCTCCGCACTCACGAAGCGTTCGCCGTTGCTCATGCCAGACTGGCCTTGAGCGCAAGCCGGATAATGTCCTCGCTCGTTTGCTCCTGCACGTTGACCTTGCTGATCATGCGGCTGGCCTCCTGCGGTTTGTAGCCCAGCGCAATCAGCGCACGCACTGCGTCCTCCACGGGGCTCGACGGCGGGCGCTGGCTCGGGCTTGGTGGCGCAAACCCGGTATCCGCGACTTCGAAACCGTCGAGCCGATCGCGCATTTCGATGATCAAGCGCTCCGCGGTCTTGCGGCCGACACCGGGCAGGCGAACAAGCGCGGCGCTGTCGCCGTCGCGCACGCATACGCTGAACGCGCGCGCGTCCATGCCGGAAAGTATCGCCAGCGCCATCTTGGCGCCAACTCCGTTGACTCTGAGCAGACTGCGAAACAAACTGCGTTCGACCTCGCTGGCAAAAGCGTAGAGCATGTGCGCATCGTCCCTCACGGCCAGATGCGTCACCAGCGTGACGGACTCACCGACCCTCGGCAACGAGTAAAACGTGGACATGGGCGCCTGCAATTCATAACCGACGCCGCTGACATCGAGCAACAGATGCGGCGGCTGCTTGGAAACCAGTTCGCCCCGCAACCGACCGATCATCTTTTCCCGCCGAGCGCCACGCGCATCGCGCTGCGCGCTGCCGGTTGCGTATGGGCATGACAAAGCGCGACCGCCAACGCGTCGGCAGCGTCGGCCTGCAAATCATCGGCCAGGTGCAGCAGGCGGCACACCATGTGCTGGACTTGTTCCTTGGCCGCGGCGCCCGTGCCGACAACTGCCAGCTTGACGGAACGCGCGCTGTATTCGCTGACCGGCAAACCGTTGGTAACCGCTGCGCATATCGCCGCACCCCGCGCCTGACCGAGCTTGAGCGCGGCCGCGGCGTTGCGAGCCATGAACACCTGTTCGATCGCAACGACTTCGGGACTGAACCTGGCAATAATCTCGCTCACGCCGGTAAAGATCATCCCCAACTTGTCCGGCGCCTCCCGGGTTTCGATACGAATGCAACCCCTGGTCACATGTCGGCTTTGCACGCCATCGCTGTCTATGACGCCGTAGCCGGTAACGCGCGAACCGGGGTCGATGCCAAGGATGCGGATCTTTGACCTGTCAGTCATTAGCTTTCAGCCTGGCGGACGGATGACTGGTGCGATGGTTTTTGCAGGAGCGGCCATGAAGAAGCTCAAGCCTCACCTCACCCCGCCTGCTCATAGACTTCATCCGCGATGTCCGCATTCGAGTAGACGTTCTGCACGTCGTCGAGATCCTCGAGCATGTCGATGAGCCGCACGATCTGCTCGGCCTGCTTGCCGCTGACGGACGTGGTGGTAGAAGCGCGCATGGTGGCTTCGGCGTCAGCGGGTTCGAGCCCGGCTGTGGCCATGGCTTCTTTGACGCGCAGGAATTCTTCCGGCGAGGTAAGGACCTCGATGCTGCCGTCGTCATTACTCAACACATCGTCGGCGCCAGTCTCCAGCGCCGCTTCCATGACTGCCTCCTCGTCCGCGCCGGGCGGATAAGTGAGCACGCCCCGACTTTCGAAGATGTAGGCCACCGAGCCGTCAGTGCCGAGATTGCCGCCGCATTTGGTGAAAGCGTGCCGCACGTCGGCGACCGTTCGATTGCGGTTGTCGGTCATGCAGTCGACCATCACCGCTGCGCCGCCGGGGCCGTAGCCCTCGTAGCGCACTTCGTCGAAATCGTCACCATCCTGCGCGCCCGCACCGCGCTTGATCGCGCGCTCAACAGTGTCTTTGGGCATGTTGGCGCTCAGGCCCTTGTCGACCGCAAGGCGCAACCGTGGATTGGAGCCGGGATCACCGCCGCCCATGCGGGCAGCAACCGTGATCTCACGGATCAGCCTGGTGAACAGCTTGCCGCGTTTTTTGTCCTGGGCCTTTTTGCGGTACTGGATGTTAGCCCACTTACTGTGTCCGGCCATGGGTCTCTCGGTATCGGTGATGAGTGCATTTTAACACTGGCAGCGCAACGCCGTCGGTGGCTGTGGTCTAGTCGCGGTAGGAACGCCCCTCACGGGGCGCCCCCCGCACAGATCCGTACGTGCGGAATTCCCGCATACGGCTCCTGCCTCGGGTGATAACGGCGAAAACGCGTGTCAGGCCAGGGGTGGGTGT
>JBPCXK010000526.1:0-2945 GCA_051008635.1 Gammaproteobacteria bacterium | reverse complement strand
ACGCTGTACAAGCGTCCGCCATCGAAACTGATGACGCTGGATTGTGGCGTCTCCTGGTCGTGCCAGTTGACCGCGCCGTTAATGTCGTAGAGCCCGAACCGGTTTTGTTTGTCGTCCACCGAAACGTCGGCAAGCGTGAGGTTCATGGACTTGCGATCTCCGCCGAGACTGACGCTCCCGCGCAGCTCGCCCGCGGTTTCCAGATCGTCCAGTGGTGTGCCGATCAGGAAGGGCCTGAGATAGCTTTCATAGGCGCCGGGAAGCGTCGCGTCAGTGGCATTCAAAGTCAGCGAGTCAACCCGTGCGGGTCCGTCGGCACTCAGCGTGAAGTTCCCGCTCGTTTGCAACACGCCCGGATGATCAAGGCTCATGCGGTCGATGTCGAGCCGGCGCGACTTCACTGACCATTCGCCGATCGCCTGCAAGGCGAGCGGCTGATCTTTGGCTTCGACAAAGACAGGGTCGATATAGAGTTGCCCCTTGCGCAGTTCCAGCGTTGACCCGAACTGCCATGCATCCGCGCGTTTTTTTGCGACCAGAGTCAGGCGGCTATCCAGCGCTTCACCGGCGTGAGTGCTTTGTTCGTTGCTAAAGCTGAGCGTCGATGTGTCCGCTGCCAGATCCACGCCGCCAATGCCGTCCGTATTGCCATCCAGCCGGGCTGTGATCGCCACCGCCCCCTCAGCCGCGTAGCCGAGCGCCGGGAAAATGTTAGTCAGTGTGTTTGCGACTGAAAGCGCTTGCACACCGCCGGCCGTCAGTTCGATTCGCCATTGGGGGGCATTCCATTCAAGCCTTCCCGTTGCTTGCCCGCCAGCAAGATTGAGGTCTTTGAAGGTCGCTTCGAGTGGACCGCCGAATTGGTAATGAAAGGACACTGGGCCGGCAATCGTTTGTAGCGTGGAGTGGTCTATTTTCATCGTGCCGCTTTCACAGGAGACATAACGCGATGTAAACTGGAGTTGTTTACATTCGAGGGCCGCATGTTCGACTGCGCCCAGCGGTTCCGGCAAGCTCAGCTCCTCGACGGTAACTCGCACACCCACTTGCGTCGCGCCGATATCGCTCAGACTCGCGCGGATGCCACGCGCTGTCCAGCCGGGTCCTTGCAAGTCCTGCAGTTCCACGTCAAGACTCGCGCCATGAGTAGCTGTCATCGCAGCGGCAAGAGCCATAGTCACGGTCAGCCGCAAGAAGGGACAGGGCCGCATAAAAGATGAAGCGTTTTTTGAGGTTCCCCACTTTAACGAGTTGCGGCAATGCCGGTAAGTGTTAATGCGTTTTCTGGTGCAAGCCGCAGGGGCGAGCCGATGATAACCGGCACTCGTAAAAACGTGCCGGCCGACCATCCCTGGTGGTTCAGGCCGACCATCCCTGGTCGGCCCACCCCCGGGCGTTGCGTGGCGCGATTAGGGCGCGCCATCCCTCCTCCTAAGCGGCGGTCGCTCGCAATCTAGAACGAGTAGCCGATGAAACCGTGCAAGCCGTGGTAGTAGGGGCGGTGCGACCGATAGCGATGTCGCGGCTTGTGGTAAGGGCCGCGATGCCCCCGATAGTAGTGGTCGCGATAGTAGTGACGGCGGTGGTGACCATGACCGTGTCCGCGGTAGCCGTGCCCGTAGTGCAGGCTGATACGCGGCTTACTGTGGTGGCCATGCCCATGTCCATGGCGGTGGCCATGCCCATACCCGCCGCCCGCCAGCGCGGTCTGCGGGACAAAGGCCGCGGCGGCTACTATTGCCGCGGCGAGAATACCGGCAGAGAAGTATTTGCTACGCATGTTCTGACCTCCATGACGAGTTGATCCGGGCATGTTTGCCACGGTGTCACGCAGCTTAGGCGGGGTCGGCTTAACGGAAGCTGAACAGGGCAGGTGGTTATAAATATATGATTCGTATACTTAAATGAGACTACTGAATGAGCCTGTCTGGCACCCGCCTCAAGGCTCAATCCGTTGCGCGAGTTCGCGTCGCAGAATCAATCGCGTGCCGCGACCGCCATCGTGGTTTGACTCGGGACAGCATATCCGTGTGTTCTGAAAGCTCTGATTGTGTCAGCGCTCCGTCATCTCGGCTTGATCAATTCCATGAACTCTGCGCGAGTACGCGTGTCTTTTCGAAAGCCGCCCAGCATCGCGCTGGTCACCGTGCGGCTGTTCTGTTTTTGCACGCCGCGCATCACCATGCAAAAGTGCACCGCTTCGATTACCACGCCCACGCCCTTGGCGCTGAGCGCCGACATCAAACCCTCGGCGATCTGATTTGTCAGGCGTTCCTGCACCTGCAAGCGCCGGGCGAACACGTCCACCACCCGGGCGATCTTGCTCAAACCGATCACCTTGCCATTCGACAAATAGCCGACATGCACGTGGCCGAAAAACGGCAGCATGTGATGTTCACAAAGCGAATAGAATTCGACGTCCTTGACGATGACCATTTCATCGCATTCTTCCTCGAACAGGGCGCCCTTCACGACCTCCTCGACACTCAAGCGATAGCCGCTGGTCAGGAAATCGAGCGCCTTGGCAACGCGCTGCGGCGTTCTCAACAAGCCTTCGCGATCCGCGTCCTCGTTGAGGCGCACCAGGATTTTGCGAATCAGTCCTTCGAATTCTGCGTCGTAAGTCTCACCCGGAACCGCATCCAGATCGCCGGCATAGCGCCCCGTTGCGAGCACGCGCATAAGTTGTTCGTTGGTGGACATGGTTGGGCTTGGCGTTATTGTGTCAGCCGCTGAATGGTAACACAGCACCGCGGCCGGTCAGCTTCGATCAGCGGCCAGCCGCGCTCTCGGATTGCCAGTCCAGAAGCGAGGTTTTCCACTGTTTTCCTAGCCCGCATTTCTCAGTGCGCCGTGCAAAGGTGCGCTCACTCAGTGGGTGAGAATCCCACCCGGCAAGTATCGTTCCAGCCGGTAGCAATTGGAACAACGGTAAAAGGAGAGAC
>JBPCXK010000525.1:0-8258 GCA_051008635.1 Gammaproteobacteria bacterium | reverse complement strand
TTGAGATATGAAAGATAGCCCGCCTCTTACTTCTCTGGCCGAGCAAGAACCTCACAGTGAGCCCAATCTTCCATCGATGCAGGACTTAGTGCTATGTCACCGCCATAAGCTGCAACGTGAGCGCATCTAGTTCCAGGCCGATTTCCTCGTATCACCTAACGCCTATGCTCAGTTGCGCTTGAGGCTGACGGGTGCTCGGCGATAGCCGAGCGGCCGGCAGGGTCAAGTGTCAGCTGCAGTGACTGGTTAGGTGGCGCTTCGCCGCAAACACTGTGTTCGGAAGTCTTATTACCGTCGGCTCCCTGACGAAGCCTCTGCCCATTCATCATCACTAGGCTCCTCGACCCTCCCGTCATGAAACATCTTCAGCCTGGAATCGCATCGATCACACCAATAGTACGCCCAGGAGTCTGGGTAGCGTTGTCCATTCTCGTCCAGGCAGGTTGCACGGTACCAGTTCTTGGTCCGTAGCCGGCCATCAGAACAGCGTGGGCATTTCTTGCCCAAGACTCGGCGCTTGATCTCATCGATAAACGACATGTTGCCGTGCCACCTAACAGTTAAGCATTTATACGCTGTGCGTAGCATGGCGTATAAATGTCCGTTGGACTAAGCCGCGGCTCGGCGGCACTGTCTATAAGATGGAGATTGTATTCAGTCGGAGAGCGCTTGTCGAAGCGCTCCACGGCGTCGATGACGCGAGAGGACATCGAGGGGCTGAGTGCACAATCTCATAATACTGTGCGATCGCTACGCACACAATTCGTGTAGTGGGCACAATGCCACCGCAGACTCACCCTGGGGCAAGCCTGAGCAGGCGCAGTTATGGCGCAACAGCGAACTTATGCCGCCACGATCGTCGTCCTCCCGTCAAGCGCATCGGCGGTATCTCGCGCAACACGCGCAGTCGACCCTGCTTGCACTGTGGGCAGGGCAACACGCCCGGCACAGCCGTGGAGGGATTCGCGTTTGATGAGGCCCGAGTCGAGGGCGCTGGCCCCAGCAGGCGCGCGCGGATCTGCGCCAGCTCGCTCTCACGCACACGGTTGGCGAGGAACCCAAAGTGGCGAATGCGCATCAAGCCCTTCGGTAACACATGCAGCACGAAGCGGCGGATAAACTCCTCACCGCTCAAGGTCATGACCTTGGCCTGTTCGCGATCGCGGTAGTCACGATAGGCAAAGTCTACGTGCGCCTCACCGACGGCGAGGATACGCGCGTTACTGATCGCGATCCGGTGCGTGTAGCGCGCGAGATACCTCACCACGGTTTCAGGCCTCTTAAGGTAGGGCTTGGAGTACACCACCCATTCGGTGTGCATCAGGGTATCGAGGCACGCGTCCACTTCACTGGGTGTGCTGATACGTGACAGTTCACCACGGGTGTAGGCGCGACGTAGCGCTGCGACCATGATTGCGCGAAATCGTCTCGACAGCGCTCTCACAGGGAATAGGTAAGTGCTGTGGGCGGGCTCCCAGTGAGCACCATCGGCTGATAACGCGCCGCCAGGAATCAGGCGGTGCAAGTGGACATGCTGAGTCAAGGTCTGCCCCCAGGTGTGCACTACCGCACTCATGCCCAAGGTACCCTCCAGGTGTCGTTGGGCAAACGACTCCAGGGTGTGCCATACGCTGGCGAACAGCAAGCGGTAGATGACTTCAGGATGCAATTGGGCTCCCAGGTTGGCCGGAGAGCTATAGTCAAATCTGGTGCTTGAGCAGCCGAAAAAAAGCGGCGTACCTGGTTGATTTGTTGCTGTAGGACATCAAAGCAACCGAGGAGATAGGCCCCTGTGAGCAAGCACAACGTTGTCGAGTTTCAGGGTCGAGAGGGAGTTACAGATCATTGACAGAGCTACTGAGGAAGGGAGCGGAGGAATTGATTTGTCGGGCATGAGCATGTGCGATGCCGGCATTCTCGATAACGACCTGCTCGGCGTGCACCGCACTCGTGAGGCGCGTAGCGGTCAGGTCGTGGTGGCGCGAGTCGACGATGAAGCGACGGTAAAACGTTTTCGCCGTAAGTCGCGGCGGATCGTGCAACTGCTGCCGGAGAACATCGAGTCCAAGCCCATTAAGGGCTCGCGAAAAAATAAGTTCACGTTTCTCGGCGTCTAAGCGCCCGTGCGGCAAGAAATGGGAAGTTATTTTGTCGCGAGCCCTAAGGTCGATCTCAAGGAAACCCATTCGCAATAGAAGGGCTGGCCGTGGGCGTGATTCGCAGCGGCAGATTATGAGCGCCTGCCTCACCGAGTTGCTCGAAAGTAGCACGCGCGTTGGGCGCGGCAGTCATATCCCGCAAGCGCCGCCGGGCGTCAAAACCGGTTTTTTCGGAACTGGACGCGCGGGGCTATGTCAGAACCCCTCGGATTTGCTTCATGCGCCAGCGCAAACCGATCGTATTGCCGGCAGAAAGACAATGCGCCTTCGATTCATCGGGATCGAGCTAGGGCTCGTGAGTCTTCAGCCAAACCACTCAATTGACACCATGGTGCCGCTTATACTCAATCTCGAACAGGATCCGCAGCATGCGGCGCAGGAACGTCATGGGCCGCGGATGCGGCTCCTCCGGCAAGGCTTCAGTGGCCAGCTCCTTGCCTGCAAGCCGATGCGCGAGCGCGTGTGTGAGCCGCTGCCGTATGGTATCCGGCAGGCGATCGAACAGCGGGTCGGGATCGATGTCGTAGACCCAGATTTCTTCGTCGTTCCACACGGAGAATTGTATCTGCGCCCAGCCAAGTGACATCGTCTGCGCCAGGCGCCGCAGCTCGTCACTCAACTGCGGCAGTTCCACTCCCCGAAATACCTCGAGCGTTTCCAGCGGCGCCACTTCAGGAGCGCTGTGTTGCAGACACAACAACGGCTCACCGTCGTACAGGTACGCGCGCACCAGCGGTCCGGCCACGACGTCCGACAGCAGGATGGGCGGTCTGCGAGACGAGATCAGTAATTCCTTCTGGCGCTCGCCGAACAATTGCCACGGCGCCCTACCGGTAGCCGGCCGCCACAGCACATGCTTGCGGTCCGCGCAAAACGCGTTAACCACTGCCAGGTCGTTGGTGCAAACCAGCGTGGGCACCTTGAAGCCGGCCTCGCGCAAGTCTTCCAGCAAGTCCGCCTTCATGAAGTTCTGAATGTGAACGGCAGGAGGATTGATCAGCGTGACGCCATGACGCTCCATCTCCGCAAACGCGCTATAGATGAAGCTCGAGCGCTGCTGCTCGGCGATATAGTCCGCCTGCCACAGCGTCCAGTCGATGTCGTCCAGCGGCACGGGCACCACGGGATTACGGTAGGCGAAACGATGGATATAGGCGATTTCGAGTCGGGCGACGTTTACGTCGTCCCAGAACACACCTGTGCGGTCCACGGCTACTTTCGGGGCGCCGTCCTCGGGGATCGTAAAGTGCCGGCTGGCGCCTGGCGCTATGGATTCAATGCCATGTTGTAGCTCGCCGGTGTGGCGGTCGTGAAGCGGGGAAAAAAGGCCGATCTTCACCGTAGCAGATACTCAAAACCTTCCTGTTGCGACAGCAAGGCGAAGCGTTGTCGCTCGAGCCCGTTGCGCGCTGTAGTGGCTGCGTAGTGTTTTGCGATGATGCCTTGCGCGGCCAGCAGGCTGACTTCGGCGCGCTTGTTGTCGATTGCCGCCGAGACGCGGGAGAGTCTGGCCTGCAGCACGTCGCGAATCTTGAACAGCAGTTCATCCACGTTGACATTGCCACCGCCCTCGCGCTGCCGCGCCAGGCTATCGTACGCCGATCTGGCGGCCTTGAGATTGTCGTTGCTGTGTCCGAGCCGCGCACGCGAGCGCTCTATGCCAGACAGCGCGTCGTTAACCTCTCTTTTCACGCGATTGCCGGTTTCACGCCTGCTCAACTCGCTGCTCCTGACCTGCGCCTGCGCCTGCGCGTAACGCGCCTTGACCGCCTGATTACCCCACGGGTACCGGTAATTGACCCCGTAGGACTGGCGCAGCAAGTCAGGATCGACCACGTTGCCAACGGAATCAAAGTAATCGTCATAGCCGAATACACTGCCATCCTGACTGGAAGTGATCGACAACAGCAAATCGACGTCCGGTCGGGTTTGAATCTTGCGTTGCCGCTCGAGGATCTGGCTGAGCTGCACGTCGACCACGCTGAGCCTGAGCTCTGGCCGCTCCTGCATGGCGATCTGCAGGGCCTGGCCGCCGTCGAAGTCCAGCGGCTGGCGCAACCATGCGTCGTAGTCGCTTGGCAGATAGATGTTGCCGCGCACCGCCCCGCTCGATTCCTCTATCAGCACCGCCAGCGAATCGGACGCCACGAGGAAACTGTTTTGGGCCACGTTTTCCTGCGCGCGTGCGCCCGCGAGTTCCGCGTCAACCTGGGCCTTGTCATATGTGGTAGTGAGCCGCTGGTCGAACAAACGCTGGGTGAAATCGACCTGACGCTGGAGCAATTGCCGGTTTTCGGTCGCCACGAGCAGGTTTTCGAGGCTCCTGACAAGCTCCAGATAAGCCAGCTGCGTTTGCAACAACGTCGTGTTGATGGTCGACTCCAGGGCCAGCGCGCCCTGCTCGCTTTGCTTCTCGGCAAGTTTTATCTCCGTGTCGGCGATGGAATACGGCCCGAAATCCTGCCCCAGCGGCACGTTCAGATTGAAGACGAGATCGGATGACCAGGGCGCGTCATACGAGCCGCCGCGATTGTTGAAAAATACCTCGCGGTCGGTCGTGACCACCGCCACATCGAGACTCGGGCCCCACGGCAATTGCTGCACCAGACCAAGGCTGTAGGTAAACGTTTCGGTGGCGCCATTGGGCTGGTCACGGCTCGCGAAGACCGTGGTGTCGGGCACGATGCCCTCCTCCAGCACACCGAAGACAATGCGATCGATACCGGTCCTATCGGTCACTATCTGGGGGAAGTCAATTTCGCTTTGGTCAGTGCCCAGTATGGGAACGCCAGGCTGAAAAAACTGCTGCCGCACGGAACCGACCTCAGTGCGCTCGCTGGTATCGAACCTGTTGTAGGAAACTGCCAGATCGAACACCGGGTCGAAAACCGCTCGGGCCTCGAGCACCGCCTGTTTCACGCGCTCGGCATCAAAGCGGCTGGTGGCGACAGACAGGTTTTTCTCGAGCGCCGCAAGGGCAGCCTGCTGCGCCGATACGGGCACGAGTGTTTTGTTCTGCAGCCGCCGCCAGGCGCCGCTGTCGGCGCCACCTGCCAGGGCCTCCTCGATCAGTTGCTTGCCTGCCTGCTCGCCCGCGGTAGCGCCACTGCTTAAAAGCGCGTCGAGAGACAGGCCCTGGGACTGTGCCGCGGAAGAAAACCCCGCTGCCAGCCCCGCCGCGATGACGAAGTTAGCATAGCGATTCATGACCCGGAATCTCCAAAGTGACGCAACACACCGTTGGCTTGCAGCACGGCCAGCCGATGGCGGTCCACTTCCGTCTGCGCCGTACGCTCGGCGTAGACCTGTGCAAGCCTGCCCATGGCCGCCAGCACACGCGCCTCTTCCTGCTTGCGCTGCGTGCGAGCCTGAATGTGGTTGAGCCGAGCGGTCAAGAGATTGCTGCTCTGTACAATGACCTGATACTCGCCGATCTGGCGGCCGCCGCGCCGCTGCACCGCCTTCTCATACGCAAGCTTCGCCAGCTTCAGGTTCTGCTCACTGATCTTGATACGCCGAACCGCGCTCTGCAGGCCGATGATGCCATTGTTCAAATCGCGGTTGAGGCGGTTGTCGGCCGCCCGACGCGCCAGCTCCAGGCGCTCGGTGTCGTTGCGCGCCCTCGCGAACGCCGCCTTGACCGCGCGGTTGCGCCAGGGATAGATGTAGTCGACGCCATAGCGCTGAGTGAGGATGTCCGGGTCGAAGACGTTGCCGGCGGACTCAAAGAGATCGTCGTAACCGAATACGCGATTTGACTGGCTGAGCTGGATCTGCGCCAGAAAGTTGGCGTCGGGCCGGGTGCGTATTTTACGGCGCTGCTGCTCGAGCTGCGCCGCCTGAACGTCGACGTCCGCACCCGCCAGCTCTGGATTTTCACGGTTGCCAACGGTAAACACTTCCTGCTCGTCGATCGGGAATGGCTCGCTCAACGCGGCAAGGTAACCGGTGGGCAGGATCGGGGCGCTGCCCTCGATATCCAGAATTTCCACCAACGCATCCGACGCCAACGTATAGCTGTCCCATGCCAGTTGTTCCTGCGCCTTGATGCGCGCCAGCTCTGCCTGCACCTGCGCAAGGTCGTAGTTGGTTGCCACACGCTGGTCGAAGCGGCGCTGGGTGATACCCAGCAGTTGTTCGACGCCCTTGCGATTCTCGACAGTGGCATGCAGCGTCAACAGGTTGTTCACCAACTGCCAATAAGTCAGGTCGACATTCAGCAAGGTGTTGTTGATGGTCGTCTCAACATCCTGCACTGCGCGTTGCGTGCCGAACCCGGCCAGCTGAATATCCACTTCCTGATCCGCATAACGGCCAAACTCTTTGCCGCCGGGCACGGGCACCCCCAGACTCAAGAGCAATGCCGAGACCCAGGGCTTGCCGTAGGAGCCAAAACTGGCCAGGCCCTGCGCCGACGGATCGGGATTGTTGGCTATGACCTGGGGGTTGTTGACGAAAAACGTATCCTGATCCAGTGCCTGGTAGAGCAGGGCGAGATCGGCGCCCCACGGCAGCTGTTGCTCGAGGCCGATTTGATAAGTGAAACTGTCGATCGCGCCGAAGATGGACTCCTGGCTGGCCACGACCTGGACTTCCTCCGCACTGGCCGGCCGGGGGTCTTCGAAGTCGACAATGATTTCTCGCGGGTCCTCGGGATCATCCAGCGTGAGCTCGTTGTCGCCATTGGGGTTCGGCGTGGTAGCCAGAACGTCGCGCTGACCCGTTTCTATGCGGTCGAACGTTTTGTCGCGGCCGTAGCTTATCGAGAAGCGCAACACAGGATCGAACACGGCCTGCGCTTCCAGCAAGGCTGCGTTGGCAATCTCTTCAGCGACCTGACTGCGTTGAATGGGCAGGTTCTTGCGCAGAGCGCTCATGGCTGCATCGCGCGCGCTCAACTCGGACGCGGCTTCGGCCTGCGCGCCCAGCGACTGCCTGATGAGATCACTGATCTCGGCCTCGGAGGCGAACTGGGACTGGTCGATCAGCGCATAGCGCTCCACGCGCTCGCTTTGCGGCGTTTGCTGGGCGGCGGCCAGGGTTGCCAGGCAAATGAGCGCGGGGCCGGCTGCGGCGGCAATCGAATGGGAGAATGATCTGTTTGATTTCATCGCCTGCTCCGTCAATACCGCTCGGCCAGCACGCCCTGCGCGGCCAGTAGCTGCGCCTGCGACTGCCGATAGTCTACCAGCGCATCGATATAAGCCGATCTGGCGCCCAGCAGGCTGTTCAACCTGCTCAGCAGCTCAAACTCGGTCACACCTTGACTGCCAGCCCGATCCCGGGCCTTGTCATAGGCAAGCTGAGACAAATCCACGCCTGCCCGGGTCTGGCCGACGCGCGCCTGGGCGCTGTACGCGGTGGCGGTGATCGAATTGATGTCCTGTACGATCGCGTTCTCGGTCAACTGGAGCTGCGCCTGGGCCTGGTCGCGGCTGAGGCGTGCCTGCGTCAGCGCAGACTTCAGCGCTTTGTTGCCGAACGGGTAACGGTAACTGATACCGACGAAGAAGTCGTTTTGGTCGGGATCGAACAGGTTACTGACAGAATCCCCGAAAGACTCATAGCCGAGCACCCGGTCAGTTTGAACGAGGCCGAGGGTGGCGACCAACCGCAAGTCTGGCCTGGTCTGCTGCTTGCGGTGTGTGAGCAGGATGTCGCTGGACTGAAGCGCGAGCTCGCTGGCCTTGAATTCGGGATTGCGCGAACGCGCCGTCTCGAAGGCCTCTTCAGCGTCAAACTCGAAAAGCTCGCCGAGCAGCTCGCTGTAAGCGACAGGCACGATCGTCTGACCGGACTCGTAGTCGAGCAAGTCCACAAGCACATTGGAATTCAAGGCCAGATTGTTCCAGGCAATCTCCTCGAGATTGCGGGTCACTTCCAGGTTGGCGTCGACCTGGGCCTTGTCATAAGTGGTGATACGGCCGGCGCGGAACTGATTGCCCGCACGCGAGGCTTGCTGTTCCAGAAGCTCACGCTGCTGAATGGCGATCTGAAGCTGCTTGAGGCTTCGCACCAGCTCCCAATAAGCCCTGTCGGTTTCGCGCAGCACGTTGTTGGCGACCGCCGACAGGTCTTGCGCGGCGCGCTCGTTGTCCA
>JBPCXK010000524.1:0-3414 GCA_051008635.1 Gammaproteobacteria bacterium | reverse complement strand
TCTTTGATCCCACAACGCATTTTCTTCTTCTCGGAAATACGACCTGTATTCCTCGTTTCAGAAAATGCGTTGTGAAATCAAATCTCTGCGCGATCATCTCGCCCCGTGGTGAGAAATGCGGGCTAGGCGCCCGTGTGGCAAGGCGCGAGGCGGGCGAATAGTGGGCCTATTTAACCGCCGAGGCAACACCGCCACACGGGATGGATAGGCGGCGAGAAATGGGAAGTTATTTTGATGCGAGCCCTTAGCAAGCTGTCTCTCCCCGCCATCTTTCTTATGGGACCCACCGCCTGCGGCAAGACCGGGCTCGCGGTGGAGATCGTGCAGCGCCTGCCGTGCGAGATTATCAGCGTGGATTCGGCAATGGTGTACAAGCATATGGATATCGGCACCGCCAAACCGGACGCGGAGACGTTGGCGCGCGCGCCGCATCGCCTGATTGATTTTGTGGACCCGGCGGAGGCTTATTCCGCTGCGCGTTTCCGCGCGGACGCCCTGCGCGAGGCCGACACAGTCGCGCGTAGCGGGCGCGTGCCGTTGTTCGTGGGTGGTACCATGTTGTATTTCCGTGCGTTGAGCACGGGACTGTCGGACTTGCCCGCAGCGGACGCTCAGGTTCGTGCGCGGATCGACGCGCAGGCCCGCGAGCGCGGTTGGGAGCGATTGCACGATCGCCTGCGGGAGATCGATCCTGCCTCGGCCGCACGCATCGATGCCAACGATCCACAGCGCATTCAGAGAGCGCTGGAGGTTTTCGAGCTCACGGGCAGCCCGATGTCCGCGCTGTTCGACGAGCGCAGCGGGCCGCAATTTCCATACCGCTCGCTGCGCCTGGCGCTGGTGCCGCAGGATCGCGCCTTGTTGCACGAGCGGATTGCCCGGCGCTTCAGGGGTATGCTCGATCAGGGGTTGATTAACGAAGTAATGGCCCTGTATAAGAGAGGTGACTTGTACGCCGAGCTGCCGTCGATGCGGGCCGTCGGCTACCGGCAGGTCTGGCAGTATCTGGACAAGCGCCTGGAATATGACGAAATGGCGGCGCGCGCGGTCACAGCGACGCGGCAACTGGCCAAGCGGCAACTCACCTGGTTGCGCAAGGAACCGTGCATCCGGCGCCTGAAAGTTGAATCTTATCGCCTTCCAGACGTCATAAAAGAAGTGGCCGCTTATCTAGACCAGGTCTCTTGATGCGGGCAGTGTGCTACACTCACTGTAAAGGTTACTTACGGTATTGCGGCGCAAGGATCATACAAGTCCGGTTTACCGAACTCGATGCATAACAAGAAAAGGAGCTCATACCCATGGCGAAAGGGCAGACGCTACAAGAACCCTTCCTGAATACCTTACGTAAGGAACGGGTGCCCGTCTCTATTTATCTGGTCAACGGCATCAAATTGCAGGGGCAAATAGATTCTTTTGATCAGTTCGTGGTTCTGCTTAAAAACAGCGTCAGTCAAATGGTCTACAAGCACGCGATCTCGACGATCGTGCCGGCCCGGGCCGTCAAAATCCCGTTTGCGGAAGAGCCGGGTGCCGAGTAGCGCCCTCGTGGCAGGAGTGAAGCCTGGTTTTGTTTGACAGACCGCAAGGCGGCGAACGCGCCGTTCTGGTTCATGTTTTTTTCGGTTCCCGCGGACCAGACACCGAGTTGGCCGAGTTCCGCGAGCTCGTGTGTTCGGCCGGCGCAGAGGCTGTCGACACCATCGTCGCCGCCCGCAGATCGCCTGATCCACGGCATTTCGTCGGCAGCGGTAAGGCTGAAGAGATCAAAACCCGTGCCCACGCGCTGGGTGCGGAGCTGATCGTCTTCGATCACGAGCTCAGCCCCAGTCAGGAGCGCAATCTCGAACAGCTCTGCCAGTGCCGCGTGCTCGATCGCACAGGCCTGATCCTCGACATATTCGCGCAGCGCGCACGCTCGCACGAAGGCAAGCTGCAGGTGGAGTTGGCGCAGCTCAGGCATTTGTCGACGCGTCTGGTGCGTGGCTGGAGCCATCTGGAGCGGCAAAAGGGCGGTATCGGTCTACGCGGCCCTGGCGAGAAGCAGCTCGAGACCGACCGCCGCCTGCTCGGTGGACGCATCAAGCAAATCGGCAGGCGCCTGGAAAAGACGCGCCAACAACGCACGCAGTCACGGCAGGGGCGCAGGAAGATTCCGTTGCCAACGGTGTCGATAGTTGGCTACACCAACGCGGGTAAGTCCACTTTGTTCAACACGCTGAGCGGGGCGCAGGCCTATACTGCCGACCAGCTGTTCGCCACGCTGGACCCGACCTTGCGGCGTTTGGGACTGCCGAGCGGCGAGGCAGTAGTGCTTGCGGACACGGTAGGCTTCATCCGCCAGCTGCCGCACGATCTGGTCGCGGCCTTCCGCGCCACCTTGCAGGAAACGCGCGAGGCGGATTTGCTGCTGCACGTGATAGATGCGAACGACGAGCGCCGTGATCAGCATCGCGAGCAGGTTGATCGGGTGCTGGCTGAGATTGGCGCGCAGAACGTGCCGCAGGTGCTGGTGTTTAACAAGATCGATGAGCTCGGGTTGGAGCCACGGGTCGAACGTGGGCACAACGGCTCACCGAGCAGGGTATGGTTATCGGCCATGACGGGCGCGGGCACGGACGAGCTGAGTGCGTTGTTGGCTGAGATTTTGAAACCTGACACCGTGCACGGCTGGATCGATTTGCCGCCGCAACTCAGCCGGGCGCGGGCCTGTCTGTTCGAGCTTGGCGCCGTGCTGAGCGAACATATCGACGATCTTGGAGTGAGTCACCTGGAGGTCAGCCTGTCGCGGCGGCGGTTCGAGGAGATATCTCGCCGCGAGAATCTGCCCGCACGGGCTCTGAAGGTTCAATCTGCAGCGCTTGTCCCGCGCATTCAGTAATACTATTTTTTCGATATTGCGGTAACATTGTGCCAGCAAAAGCGGCGCTCGTCGGCGGGCGCCTGCACTACATTGAATTAGCATAGCGCTGCTGGAGATAATCATGCCTTGGAATGAACCGGGGGGGAACAAGGACCCGTGGAGCAAAAAGACAAATGGTCAAGGGCCGCCTGACCTGGACGAGTTGCTGCGTAAGTGGACCGGCAAGCTTGGCGGCATGTTTGGCGGCCGCGGTCCCTCTTCCGGAGGTAGTGGCCCCGTGGCCTCGGGCGCCACGATTACGATCTTTGGCGCAATCGCGCTGCTGTTCTACATCTTCACGGGTTTCTACATCGTCACCGAGGGCGACCGCGGGGTCGAATTGCGGTTCGGGGAGTTTGTAGAGACGACCGACCCTGGTTGGCATTGGCACATCCCCTGGCCTGTCGAGCGCGAGGAAATCGTGCAGTTCGACCGGGTTAGCAGCGTACAGCACAAGGCGACAATGCTGACCGAGGACGAGAACATCGTAGATGTCGAGTTGGCCGTGCAGT
>JBPCXK010000523.1:0-3929 GCA_051008635.1 Gammaproteobacteria bacterium | reverse complement strand
TTACCACCCCTTGCCCACCGCTTCGCCAGCGTTTGAGGCGCACGGCCGTGGACAAGGCGTGGAAAAGTCCGCCTCACCCCGGTGCGACCGCCGGGTCGAGAAATTCTTGGTCTTTTTGTCCAAGATTTCACTGCTAAGGTACTAATAGCTGACGTTATTCCTTATCGCCTCCATCAGCTGCGGGGCGATCTGCGCGCGTCGCAGCTCATACACCGGGCTGAAAAACACGCGATGGGCAATAGTCTCGAAAAACACGTCGTGAATGTCTTCAGGTACGACGCTGCCGCGCCCGCCCAACCAGGCAGCCACCCGGGCAGCGCGTAGCAGCATGCTCATGCCGCGCGGGCTCGCGCCCGCCTGGATGAGCTGATCGATTTGCACATCGTCGAGCACGATGCCAAAGGCTGCAGGATCGCGAGTCGCCCGGCAAAGCGCAAGAGTGTATTCGCGCAGCGTCTCGCTGGTCTGGATTTCATCCTGGATAGCGCTGGCTACGTCGCTG
Source organism: Gammaproteobacteria bacterium (assembly GCA_051008635.1). GTDB lineage: Bacteria > Pseudomonadota > Gammaproteobacteria > JBPCXK01 > JBPCXK01 > JBPCXK01. Next base: position 3,427 of record JBPCXK010000523.1, on the reverse strand, counting down.
ATTTCGCGGTACGGGACAACGCCGGGAGACACACCCTCGATCAGGGTATCCGCGTCATGAAAGCGCGGCTCGAACATCAAATCCTTGAGTAAGGACTGATCGGCCGGGGCCTGAATGAGAATCTCCATCAAAAACCGGTCGCGCGCCGCTGACGGCAACTCGAACGTTTCTTCCTTCTCGATGCGATTGCGGTCGGCAAAAACCTGCAGATGCGGAAAACGGTATTCGCGATTGAAAGCGCTTACGCCCCGCTCCGCCATCACGCGCAAGAGCAAAGAGTGCACTTGCGGACGGGCGCGGTTGACCTCGTTGAAGAAGAAAACGGAAAGGGTATCGCCATGTTTGAGCAACGGCCCGAGATCGACGCGCGGCCTGCCTTCTTCGTTGATGTACGTGTAGTAAACGAGATCGTTGGGCATGAGATCGATCGTGCCCTCGATCCGCTCGAAGTCGCCACCGATCGCGCGCGCGACCGCGCGCAGCAGAGTCGTCTTGCCGACGCCGACGTCGCCTTCGAGCAGCACGTGCCCACGCGCGAAAACGGCGATATTGAGTAATCGTATAGCGCGCTCCTGACCGACGATGGCTCGCTTGACTTCGTTTTCCAACACGAGCGCGCGCGTCTGCCAGTCGGCCAGCAATCCGTCCCGTCCGTTCGTTGTTCTGCTTAGCATGGCCCGGCCAGATTATAAGGTCTGCCAAAACACTTCAAACAGGCCCTGGCCCGCATATCGCATCAGGGTCCCGTAGTTGGGTGAGGGCCGGACGACTCAGGCGCGTGGCCAAATCAAACGTCACAGCGTCCTGGTGCAATATGCGGGCTTGATCGTGCGGTTATAATGCCGCATCAGGAGACGGTTACCATGAAGCTCTCATCGCCGTGACGCCGCGACGTGCTTCCACGAGCCGGCGAATCGCACGAACTACCAGCACAGGCTCATCGAGATGGATGTAATGGCCGCTATTGCCGGCTACGAGTTGGGAAGCCACTGTCGAGCGCGCCAATAAATCGTCCTGCAACTCCAGCCACAGCGCTTCGCTGCGATTGCCGTTAGAGTCGTCGGGCCACACACGCCGCCCACGCGTCAGTACGATCAGCGGAACATCCGGCGGGAACTCCGCAAAGCCCACCTGGCGCGCGCTATCACCCATCGACCGCAACTCGTAGTACACGGTTGACTGAAACGCTTCCTTGCTCGCCAACGCGCGCAACAGTGGTTGCAGGGGGACAGGCATGTTTTCGGGAATATGCAGATTTACGCGCATGAAGAAGTTCCTGCCGGGCAATCGCATGTGCCGCAACCCGGCCCGCCTGAAACGCCGGTACTGGTCCGCGTGTGAGGAATCGACAAGCACCACGCCAGCCGTGTCCTGCGGATAGCGGCTCGCAAAGAGCTGCATGTTATAACCGCCGAAAGAGTGGCCGACCAGCACATAAGGCCCCTGCACACCCGCAGTTTGCAGCAACGCGTGCAGCTCACCGGCAATACGGCGGCTTGTGCGCGGCAAGGGGCCGGTCTCGCTCCAACCGTAACCCGCCCGGTCGTAAACGCAAACGCGCGTAAATTCCGACACGCGCGGCTGCACCCGCGACCAGTCGAGCGAAGTGCCTCCCAGACCGGAGTCCATTATCACAACAGGCTCGCCCACTCCGCTGCAATAGAGATGCAAGCGGTGTCCGCCCACCAGCACCATCAAGCCCGGTGCGGGTGTGGCATGCGCCGATGCCGCGGGCAACACCACGGCGATGGAGGTGAACAAAAACAGCAAAGACCCTGTGTAAATGTCCCTGGCGCTAGCCGATTTCCTCATCCATCCGCCTTTCCCGCATGGGGTCCGGTGTTGCTTACGCTTCGACAACAATCGGACGGCGAAAGTTTTCCCATTGATCGGCCCCTTTTGGACGCCCATGACGTTGCGTCATCGGGCGCCATCAAACCTACGGCCCGGTAAGCTTGAGCTCGATGCGCCGGTTGCGGGCGTTGGCTTGCAGTGTCTTACGGTCGTCGATGGGTCGGAACTCGGCAAATCCGGTCGCGGCCAGACGCTGCGCGGGTATGCCCTGCGCCACCAGATAATTGACAATCGACACCGCGCGCGCCGTGGACAGCTCCCAATTCGAGGGATATCTGCGTGTCCTGATCGGACGGGCGTCGGTGTGTCCGTCGATGCGGAGGATCCAGTCTATGTCTTCCGGGATATCTTCGCTGACCGACTTGAGCGTATCAGCGAGTTTCTCGAGTTGTTGCTTACCGGCAGCGCCGATATCCGCTGAACCGGAGGCGAACAGTAGCTCGGACTGAAACAGGAAACGATCGCCGACGACGCTGATGTCCGGGTGGTTACCAAGCACCTCGCGCAGGCGGCCAAAAAAATCCGAACGATAGCGGCTGAGCTCCTGCACTCGTTGCGCGAGCGCGAGGTTGAGCTTCTGGCCCAACTCATCCAGCTTGACCTTTTGCTCGTCAACCGTGGTCTCGGACAGCTGCAGTGCAGCGGATAGCTGACTGATCTGCCGCCGCAACGACTCTATCTGCTGATTCAGCAAGGCAACCTGAGACTGGGCTTGTTTGCTGAGCTCGCGCTCCTCGACCAACGCGCGGTCCGCTTCGCCGATACGCAGGCTCAGTTCTTCGATACCGATATTCTTTTCGTCGATATCGACTTGCGCCAGCCGTGTGCGCTCCCGTTCGTCGGCGAGCTGCGTCGCCAGCGCCTTGCTGCGGTCTCGCAGCGAGCCGACTTCCTGTTCGAGAGCCTCGCTTTGCTCTCGGGCTTCCGCAAGCGAATTGTCGCGCAGCTTCAAGGTATCGGCCACACTGCCTACTTTCGCTTCGAGCTCTTCACGTATTTCACGCAGCGCATAGATATCCTGCTGCAAGCTGGCAATCTCGAGCAGCTTCAGCCGGATGGTCTCCTTGTCGGCGGAAACCATCCGTTGTGTTTCTTCGAGCAATGCCTTGAGCTCAGTCACCCGGTCCTCGGACGCTTGCGCCCGCCCCCCGGCTTCGCGCGCACGACGGCTTGTCAACGCCAGGCTGGCGCGCAGACCATCTCGTTCCTCCAGTGTGGCGCGCAGGCGGCTTGTCAAATCCGTGATCTCGGCCCGCAGCTCCGCGCTGGCGTCGCGTTCCAGCGAGAGTGTGTCCGCGAGCTCGTTAACACGCTGAGCGAGCTCATCCAGCGCCTTGTCGCGGCCGGCCAGCATATCGGAGAGAAAAAACTGGGCGAGCACGAACACCAACAACATGAAAATAAAGACCATCAGGATGGACGCCAGCGCGTCCACGAAACCCGGCCAGATGTCGTTACTTCTTCTGCGTGAGGCGGTGATGATCATTCTGAGCTAGTCGCGGTAGGAACGCCCCTCACGGGGCGCCCCCCGCACAGATCCGTACGTGCGGAATTCCCGCATACGGCTCCTGCC
>JBPCXK010000522.1:0-2642 GCA_051008635.1 Gammaproteobacteria bacterium | reverse complement strand
TCGGAACAGCGTGCCGTCGGCGAGCACCAGTGCCTGGTCGTCACACGTCGCGACTGCGAGTCGCCGGTAGCAGACCACCGGCATTGCCAGTTCTTCAGCGATTCCTGCCATCGCCTGTGCCGCCCTGCGGATCGCGGGCCGGACCTTGTCCATGTCCGTGTACCCCTGAATCCTCAGTATGCGTTCCACACCGACCTGACCGGGCGCCGGCGCGAATCGTTGGCATTCAGAGGCATGTCGAGCGGTGTCGGAGGGCATCGCTTGTTCGGGCCAAAAACAGAATATATGAAAAATATATTTATGGGTCAACCGTCAGACCCCGGCAACGGGTTGTCACGTTGAGCGACATTTCGCCAGCGATTCCTCGCGAATCTTGTCGAAATCGGCTTCCAGCTCGCCCGCGATCGCGGCGGCGACATCCCTGGCAGAGCCATCGCGGTCGATGCGCTTGCCCTTGTTCCACTGCTCAAGATAAGCGTCCGTGCCCGCCAGCTTCTTTTTCATGGCCACAAGATCGATGAGCTCCTGAAAGCGGGAACTGAGCTGTTCCTTGTGGACGCTATCTCCGTCGCGCGCCTCCACGAGGGAAGGGATATCCTGCCAATACAGTATCTGGTACTTAGCCATCAGCCGTTCTCCTGAATGATGTCGGCGGTGTGGGTGCTGCGGCATAGATACACGCATTGTCTGCCTGCCGTCACTCGATCAACGGCGTTTGCCTGCCAATGCGCGACCCTCCGCAGATATCGACACAAGTGATTTTCGCCTGCCTGCCTGTCAGGCGAGGGCGCGTCAACCCGGTGACGGATGCGGGCTAATCTCACTACCCCGTGCCACGTCAACTGCGGCGCCCCGCAGGCTAGCGGGATAGTATAAGCTTGCCAACTAATACCAACAGACATCGCCCCGCACACACATAAAATGTACAACGACTCCTCACCACCCGAGTCTGCTTTTGGCGCATGGCAGGCATTCATCTGCGACGCAGTTGCTGTGATCGTCGAACATGAGAACTATGATGAGTTTATCACCTGGACTCGCGCCGCCGCGCTGACACAACATCGGGCCGCATTTCCGCCAGGCTTGCCGGACGAGGCGCTCGGCTCTGCGGCGCTCGGTCTCAGTCGTGCCATCTGGAGCGCGACACCGTTGCCGAGCCATGGCTTTAAGCCGAAACCATTGCCTAGGCCACAACGCAACCGGCCGTGCCCGTGTGGATCCGGCAGAAAATACAAGCATTGTTGCGCCGGGATGCCCGAAATGGCTGAGGTCAGCACGGAAATGATCTGGCCGATCGTAATCGATCGATTGAGCCCGGGTCGCCTGGAAGAGGCCGTCCGCAGTCGGCGCATTCCTCACGCCGCGCTCGCCGACATCGCCGCGCTGGAAATTCACGAAGGTGATCCCGGCCGCGCCGTAGAGCTGCTGGAGCCCATCTTTGCCGGTGACGTCAAGCGACTCGACGAACGTAGCGCGCTCGCGTTCAGCCTGCTGTGCGACGCGTATGATGACCTCGGGCAAAAAAGGAAAAAGAACGAATTCATTGATCGTCTCACTCAGGTGGGCAGCAGTGAACTGCAGAGTGAGGCCTGGCAACGAAAGGCCGTTGTCTCTATGGATCAGGGCAAGCGCAAAGTCGCCTGGGAGGCCCACCGTCGGGCCCAGCGGCTTACCCCGAGAGATCCAGGCATCGGTTTTTTGGAGGTGAACCTGTTGATGGGAGAAGGCCGCATCGACGAAGCGCGAGACGCGGGCAAGATTTGGCTCAAGCGGCTGGAGCGCGACGGAGTCGACCCGGATGACCCCATGATCGAGTTCTTCAGGAACATCGCAGCCGATCCAGGCGCAACCTTCAGTGACATTTCGTTGGAGCAGGCTGCTCCCGGGGCCCACGAATTGCAAAACCTGCTGGCGGGTATCGAGCAACGCCCACTACCGGTTTACTCTGTTGGCGAGCTGGAACTCGCGCATGCCCCAACGGCCGACACTGTGCGCACAGACCTCGTGGAGCGCCTGGCGCTGATGGGCCTGCCACAGAATAATATCGACGGTGCAGTGGCCGATATTGTGGAATCGTTGATGGCAGAAACGGATATCGCTAACGATCGACCCAATCCGCTAATCGATATCGAGACCGGCCCGCACGATGACCTTCAAGACGAAGATAACGCTACGCCAGTGTTCGCATTGCGCCCGCCCGAGAAGGCCGGCGAGATCGAAGCCGCCTGGCAAGACGTATGGCCGCTCGGCAAGCCTTTTTCGGTGGCTCCCGTGCCCCTGGATTGTGACGACCCCTGGGATCCCGAACTGTTCGCCGGCTGGTTCGAACTCCTGGTTTCCAATCCGGAGGCTTTCGACAGTCTGACCATACTCGACGACCTCGTTATTGCCATCGAATTGATCGAAGAGGGCGCATGGGTCGATCGTGCCTTGGCGCTACCCATCCTCAACCGTGCCGCTGCAATCATCAGCATGGCACTTGCGGATGCGCCCGACACAGCGCAATTGCCCTGGATCGCCCCCCACAATCGCGCAGCCCTGCGCCTGTTGGTCAAGCGCGCTCTAACCCTCGAGCGTGACGACGATCCAGAGTCGATCAACACACTCCGGCTCGTGTTAAAGCTTAACCCCCACGACAACCA
>JBPCXK010000521.1:0-8132 GCA_051008635.1 Gammaproteobacteria bacterium | reverse complement strand
GCATATATCTTCCAGTGCCGGGGTCATAATCCCTGAAGTAGTTCTGATGCAGCCCCGTCTCCTCATCAGCGTACTGCCCCGGAAAGCGCAGCGGGTTGCGGAAGGTTTCCTGTTCTATCGTAGTTTTCCCAAACGCGCTTTGTTTGGCCGACCACACCGTTGCGCCGTTGTTTTGTATCAGCCGCCGTGGTGTGCCCAGATGGTCGTTGAGATAGAAGGCGTAGCCTTTGCTTGTGTGCGTGTATAGCGGGTTGGTTGTCCAGGTGCTGTCGGGGGCGTAGCCGTAACGTTGTATGGCGGTGCCGTCGGCGCGGTGTTCGCTGCTCAGGCCTTCGTCCGTGTAGAAGAAATACGTTTTGGTGTTGCCGGTCTCCTTCCACAGGCGCCGCCCGAACGGGTCGTAGTAGTAGCGGGCGACGGTTTGCTGGCCGTCGCTGATTTCAGTGAGGCGGTTGTCGGGGTTGTAGGTGTAGGTTTGTGTCTGGGTGCTTTCTGTCTTCTTGATCGGGCTGCCGTTGTTGTCGTACGCCAGCGTCGTGTTGCCGTAGGCGAGGAGCTGGTTGGTTTCGTTGTATTGCCAAGTGTCTTCGGTGTCCGAATCCGTCAGCCGGTTGCCGGCCGGGTCGTAGGTGTACTGCTCGTCCGCGAGTGTGGGGTTGTCTGCTGCCGTGAGCCTGTCCAGCGCGTCGTAGCCGTAGCGGTAGTCGCCGTGCTCTGTGGATTTGGCAATGATGTTGCTGTTGGCATCGAACGTGTAGGCGGTGTTGAGGATCGGGTTTTTGGCCGGGTCCTGCACATCGATCTCGCGGGGGCGCAGGAGTCCGTCACGGCTGATACGCTGCAGGCTGCCGCCCGGGAACAGGATCTGGGCCGGGGCGGTCCATCGGTATTGCTTTATGGTTATCGTGCCTTCGTCGGGGATCGTGAGGCTGGCGAGCTGGTTGTTGGGGTCGTAGCGGTAGGTGACGCTTACGCCACTGGCGTCGGTGAAGGTGTGCTTTGGGCCGTTTTTGTAGTAGGTGTAGCCGTGACTGAGGCTGAATGCCCCATAGTCCACGGTCTCGGCGGTCTTTCTGCCGAGCGCGTCGTAGGTGTATGTCCCGCTGGTGGCGCCGTCGTCGTAGCGTTTCAGTTGATTGCGGCTGTCGTACGTGAAGCGCGTGGTCTTCGTGGCCGGCGCATCGGGGTCTTTGTGGGTGGTCTGCTCGATGAGCCGGTTGGCGTCGTCGTAGCGGTAGCGGATGATCTGCCCTTTGGCGTCGGTGCGCCGGATGAGGTTGCCGTTGGGGTCGTAGGCTGAGGTGAAAGTCCCGTTGTCGGGCCAGATCTCTTGGGTCTGGCGGTTGTTGCGGTCGTATTCGAAGCGGCGGATGGCAACACCATTTTCGTTGATCACCTCGATCACATTGTCGCGGTTGTCGTGGCGGTATTGCACTGTGTGGCCAGCGGGGTTGGTGGTTGTCTCCAGCCGGTTCAGCGCGTCGTAGGCATAACGGGTGGTTCGCCCGGCCAGGTCGGTGGTCTCGATCAGGTTACCCACCGCATCGTAGCGCGATGTGGTCGTATGCGTTTCGCCGTCAGCCAGTTGGGTCACTGCGTTCAGCCGTCCGCGCTGGTCGTAGCGCCGCTCGGATACGTAGGTCGGATAGGTGATCGCGCTGATCTGGTCGTGGGGCGCGTTGTGGTCTTTGTTGCCGTAGGCGTAGGCGATCACATTGCCGTTGCCGTCGGTGTGGCGGCTGATTCTGTCGAGCGCATTGTAGTCGAACCCGATGGCCTTGTTCTCCGCGTCGACAAGCCTTGCAACCTGGCCCTGGGTGTTGTATTCGCGTTTCTCAACGCCGCCCAGCGCATCGATCACCTCGGTCAGCCGGTTGCTGTCGCTGTAGGTAAAGCGCGTGACCTTGCCCTGTTGATCGATGGTCTGCGTGCGGTTGCCCGCGCCGTCGTAGGTGAATCGCACGGTGTTGCCCAACGGGTCGGTTTGTTCGATCAACTGGTTGCGGGCATCGTAGCGCTGCTGCCAGCGCTTGCCGCGCCCGTCCTCCCAGGCCAGCAGATTGCCGGGCGCGTCGTATGCGGTGTATTTCGTGACGTGTCCTTCCGCATCGGTCATCGTGGCGCGGTTGCCCTGGGGGTCGTAGCTGTATTGCGTGACCGCCGCCGCGGTGTCGGCATCGCCCAGGCGAGTCTCTTCGATGAGCTGGCCGAGCGCGTCGTAGCGGTATGCGGTGGTGCGCTCCACGGCCGTGCCTTTGGCCTCGATCATGCGGATGCGGTTGCCGGTGTCATCGTATTCATATTGGGTGATCACCCCGTTCTCGTCAGTCTCCTCCAGCACGTTGGAGTAGTCCAGATCGATCGCGTAGCGCGTGGTGCTGTGGTCCGGATAAGTGATCCCGACCAAATTGTCAAACTCGTCGTACTCGCGGATGGTCTTTTGACCCAGCTCGTCCGTCGACACCCAGCGTCGCGCCCCGATCGCCACGCTCAGGACGGTCTTGCCGTTGATGTCGCGGCGGATGATCTCGCCTTCGCGCTCGTACCAGGTCTCTTCGATGCGTCCGCTGGCGGCCTGCCGATAAGTATAGTACTCGCGTTTGCCGCGGTTGTAGTCGTACTTGTAGTTTGTGGCGGTGCCGTCGGCGCGCACCACGCTCGCCACCCGCCCGCTGGCATCGTAGGTGATGTGCGTGGGGCGGCCTTCGGGGTCGACGGCCTTTTTCATACGGCCGCTGGCGTTGTATTCGTAGCGCCAACTGTGTCCGAGCGCATCGATGACTTCGGTGAGCTGCTCGCCGGTATAGCGGTATTCTACGCGTCGGGGTGGGGGGGTGCTGTTGTCGCGCACTGCCGAGAGTCGATCGCCTTCGTACTCATACCACAGCACCTGGGTGCCGTGATGGTCGAAGACACCGCTGCGTCGGCCGGCGGCGTTGTAGGCGAAGCGCACTTCGATGTTGTTGCGGTCGCCAAAGCGGGTGGGCTTGCCTTCGGCGTCGTATTCGATCCAATCCCCCTCGCGATTCTGCCAGCGGAAGCCCGAATCAATGCGGTGAATCGATTTGCGTTCGTCGAAGACGAACACCCTCGGGGTGGCGATGGGGCGGTAGCGGTCGCGGTTGCGCTCGATCCGCTTTACCAAGCCGTTGTACGAGTCGTACTCGATATCGAGGTTGTTCCAGGCGCGGGTGAAATGCCAGCGCTGCTGGTACCAGGTGCGTTGTGCCCGTATAGCCCCACCCGCTACCTGGACAATCAGGTCATCGGCAGTCTGGTGGTATTCGCCGGTGGGCAGCTCGACCGCGGCGTGCAATGCCACGCCGGACAGGAGCCAGAGTGCCGCAGCAACAATGATGAGCGATCTGGACAACACCCCACTCTACTCCGTTTGCGGCGAGCACGCCGCAGTTCAGATCAAGCGAGAAGCATCCCAAGACAGACCGTTCTATGGTCGACAGTCCATGAATGGATAATGATTGTGGTTGTGAGCACTCAATTCTACTACAACTGCATTGATTACGGCTTGGCAACAGACCTTTGACCAGGGTGAATTTGCCCTGTCGACAACTTCTTCTCGAATCAAAAAGTTATCGCTGACCCAATCGCTGACCCAGAACACCCCGCACCGATGGTGTATAACCTCGCCCCATGCGACGGCGCGCCTCTAAGTCCCTGTGCCTTTCGTTGCCGCTTCCACAACTCATGGTAACGGCTTTGCACAGACCCCATGTCATGTAATAATCCTGATGCGGCAACATAATAATGAATGCGCCTGAGATTTTCGTGAGCGACGTCGATCACAGCGCCGGCCTGCAAGAAGAAGTGCTCCGTTATCTCGATGGGCTCTACGGCTACGCCATGACGCTAACCCGGAGTCCGACGGAGGCAGACGATCTCATGCAGGAGACATACACCCAAGCCGCACCACATGTCGGAGAGCTGAAGCAAGGCAGTAACCTTAAGGGTTGGCTCTTTACGATCATGCGCAACATTTGGCTCAAGCAGCTTCGCCATGTGCGCGGAGGACCCGAGTTCGTGGCGTTTGATGATGACAGCAAAGCGCAACGGGCTTTGGATACAATCGATGACCCACAAGTTCTTTACGAGAGAATCTGGGAGCGTGAAGAGATTAGGATGGCTCTTGAGCACTTGCCAAACAATCATCGTGAGGTCATCATATTGCGCGATATTGAAGGGTTCAGTTATAAGGAAATGGCAGAGCTGCTCGATTGCCCGGTAGGAACGATTATGTCGCGACTTGCGCGGGCTCGCGCCAGGCTGAAGCGGTCGCTTTTGGCTCGGCAAAATTCTTCCTGGGGAAGGGCGATGCCGGGTGCGTAGTAAACCGTTGCTCGGCTGTGAGGAGTACGATGTCCGGCTGATGCTCTATCAAGACGACGAGCTCGATGACGCGGAGACGCGCGTTGTCGAAGCTCATTTGAAGAGCTGCTCGGCCTGTCGGTCGGTATATAGCAAAGAGCGTCGTTTTCTCGAAGGAATACGAAGAACGCGCCCGCTTCACGTGGCACCTGACGAGGTGCGCGCGCGCGTTGCATCCGTGCTCAACAACGCATCGCGGCGTCGCGAAACTGCCCGCTCGAAGCCGCAGCGCCGTAGCGCGCTTTTCTGGGCCGGCCACTTGCGAAAGTTCGGGAACCAGCGTGCCGCGATCGGGATAATCGCAAGCCTTTTGATAGTAGCCGGTACTTGGGGAACAGCGCTAGTACTTAACCCTGGACAGTCAGTGACCTTCGCTGCGATGGCAGTGGATGCCCACCAACGCCATCAACTGGGACAGCTACCGCTGGAGGTTGCCGGCGATTCATCAGTGGAAATCTCGAGCTGGTTTACTGATAAGGTGCCCTTCACCTTGAAATTACCGAACTATCAGGACGCGTCTGGCCAGGATAAGCGCTATCGATTGGAAGGCGCGCGTCTGGTTGGGTTCAAAGAAGACTATGCCGCCTACGTGGCCTATCAGATGCAGCAACATCCGATCAGTCTTGTTGTAACATCAGCCTCGGTCGCTACACCAGCGGGGGGAGAAACTATCGCCTCGAAAGGCATCGTCTTTCACTATGAGACGATTGCCGGCCTTAAGGTGATTAGCTGGTCTCACCGCGACCTTACCTATGCGCTTGTATCCGACCTGAAGGAACGTGGCCAAGAATCCTGTTTGGTCTGTCACCAGGGTATGAAGGATCAGGATTTCATCGAGAGCCTGACATCTGGGATATCACGCTATGGGAATTGTCTTGAGATGGGACTCCACCGCTTTGACGACGTCGGCGGACAAAGGAAGGTTTCGCTTCTCACGCTGCCAGTGCTGATGAAAGAGCGCAACTGTTTCCCGCGCGGTATCAAGGGTGAGCTTTTCCGGCAGTAGCGCGCGTGCGGCAAGATGAGAAAGCTCGTCTTCCGAGAACTCATCGAAGCGTTTCGTACGGCTGTATTTAAGGCCGGCTTTCCTGTCCGGCAGATAAGGAATCGTCGAGACAAAATCATAGGCTGGCGCCAGCGCCGCCGTGCACCGGTCCGGATAGATTACCGACCAGTTCTTTATGTGCATGTCGGCATTGCCGATGAGCGTGTTAAAGGTGAGTCGCCGGATAAATTCAGCGATATCGGCTGCATTGCTTTCGGCCGCGATAACACGCGCGATATTCATCGAGCTCGCCTTCTGGTACTTATCGTCAGCATGGAGTCCGAAGATTTGTGCAAAATCCTCGATATGCACGTAACATGTTAGCTGCAGGTTAACCCTCACTCCGCTGCGCAAGGCCAGCCGGTCAGTCCCCGCCTTCTCGAAGCGGGACGAGGTTCTGCGGTTTTTGATCAAAGGGGTACCGCGGTCCTCTGATAACATGTGCAGCTTCTCAGGGCGAAGACGCAAGTCAGTCACTGCAAACAGGCGCCTGCCTGGCGACGTGATCACCCGACCGATCAAATGACCACGATAAACTTCGCAAAACGCGTCCACGACCACCGCTTCAAGCTGGATCCGATCGTTCGCAGCCTGCTCGACACGGATGTCTACAAGCTGCTGATGCTGCAATCTATCTGGGCCGAAAACGCCGATGTTCCGGTGACGTTTTCCTTGATCAATCGCACGAAGCGCGCGCGGTTGGCGGATGAAATCGATGAGCTCGAATTGCGGGCACAACTCGATCACGCGCGCTCGATCGGTCTCACCAAGAAGGAACGAATCTGGTTGGCCGGTAACACGTTCTACGGCCGCGAGCGGCTGTTTACCCATGATTTCATCACCTGGCTCGCAGACTACCGCTTACCGGAGTACGAGCTGCGAGTGGAAGATGGTCAGTACCGGATCGACTTCCACGGCCCCTGGGCTGAGGTGACGCTTTGGGAAATACCCGTGCTGGCAATTATCAGCGAGCTTCGCTCGCGCGCGGCAATGTGCGATATCGGGCCCTTCGAGCTCGACGTGCTGTACGCGCGGGCGAAGGCAAAGCTGTGGGAGAAAGTGGTGCGACTGCAACGGCTGCGCTACTTGAAGATCGCAGACTTCGGCACCAGGCGCCGGCACAGCTTTCTTTGGCAGAGCTGGTGCGTCGAAGCGTTGAAGGAAGGGCTGGGTGAGCATTTCATCGGCACCAGCAATGTGCTGCTCGCGATGGAGCACGATCTGGAAGCGATTGGCACCAACGCGCACGAGCTGCCGATGGTCACGGCCGCGCTGGCGAGCTCCGATGAAGAACTGCTGCATGCGCCATACCGGGTACTCGAAGCGTGGCAGCGCCGCTACGACGGCAATCTGCTGATTGTCCTGCCGGACACGTTTGGCACCGATGCATTTCTCCGGCACGCACCCGAGTGGGTCGCAGACTGGAGCGGGTTCCGTATCGATTCAAAGCACCCCGTCGCCGGCGGCGAGGAATTGATCACGTGGTGGCGGGCCATGGGGCGCGATCCGCAGGAGAAGCTGATTATCTTTTCCGACGCCCTGGATATCGACTCCATCGAATCGACCTACCGGCATTTCGAAGGGCGCGCTCGCATGAGTTTTGGCTGGGGCACGAATCTCACAAACGACTTCCGCGATTGCGCGCCCGTCAAAAACAATCAGCTTCGCGCCATCTCGCTGGTGTGTAAGGTCACCGAAGCTAACGGCAGACCGACGGTGAAGTTCTCCGACAACCTGGAAAAGGCATCGGGACCGGAATCCGAACTCCAGCGCTATCTCAACGTGTTTGGCGCAAAGGACCTGACGCGGAAGGAAGTCGTCGTTTGAGGGCCTTCAGAGAGCGCTACAAAGTCGATGCCGCACGGTGGGTTGAGCGCAGCGATACCCAAGTTGCGGCTGAGAAAAAACCTCTGCTTTCAATAGCTTACAACGCAAATAAGGTGGCTTTGGGGTAAAGGGATAAAGGGGTAAAAGGTCGACCACATTTACCCTACCCCGAATGACCTTAATCGACATCGACATCAGGCCTCCGAACCCCGGGGGTGGGGTCAACCAATTCACTCACCTCGCAAACCAGGAGCATACCCGTCACATGCAAAGCATTGAGCAAAGTGTCACGTGGTTGGCAGTTTATTTCTACAGTCAATGTATAATGTTTTCTATAGATTAACACACACAGACGTACGCAAATGATCAAGGAACTTTTCGAGGCATTCAGAACGATAGAGGTGCCAGAGGACAAGGCCATTGCCGCAACGGAGAAGTTGACGCGTGCGGTACTGGCGAACGAGGCGAAGCTTGACTTTGTGAAGTGGGGCATCGTGGCACTGGTAGTGCTGGCCGCAGGTATTGCGGTCCGGGTGTGGTTTTTCCCCGTTGTGTCAGGCTAAGAGGATCAGGACTATGAAAGGAACACCGGCAAATGCATTACGCAAGGCGTGTAAGGCCAAGGGCATTGCCCCGAGCAAGCTCGCCATGCACCTCAATGTGCCCGGTAATCGCATTACCGACATCATTGGTAAGGGCCGGCGTATCACCCTGGACACGGCGATACGGCTGGGCCTGTACTTTGGTGATGGCACCCGTCGGTGGGCTGAGTTGCAGCTTGAGGCGGATCTGGCGAGCGCCGAGACCGCAAAGATGACGAGGCAGTTGCGCAGCGAGGTTTATATTCCCAAGGAGGCGGCAGCGGCATAAACCGTCG
>JBPCXK010000520.1:0-5380 GCA_051008635.1 Gammaproteobacteria bacterium | reverse complement strand
GAGATTTGATTTCACAAGGCATTTTCTGAAGGAGCGGAATACAGGTCGTATTTCCGACTGAAAAAAATGCGTTGTGGAATCAAAGATCAAGCGAGGGCTCGTCATCGTGGTGAGATATGCGGGCTAGAGCTTGTGTGGTGAACTCGAGATTAACGCAGCTATGCTTACAATCTTCCAGTTGAGGCGCGTTGACCTCTGTCAATCCAAGGCATATTTTTCACAATGTAAAGGCTAACGCCAATGTATGCACGCGAATTCGGGCTCTGACATAGATGCGGTTTATTTCGCAGTCAAGACGGATATCGATCTATGAAGGATTTTGTATCGAGGATCTTTTCTTACTCCACTATTCAGCTGTCGCGACGGCGGCGCTGGGATCGCGCGGGCGTGTCGACAGGAAATACGGCACGTTACTGCTGCTGGTGTACGCCGCCGCCTACCCGATCCTGATCGCCACCTGACACTCGTTTATCGTGGTTGACTCATGAATAGCAACAGTCCCGCTTCGCTACCGTCAGTATCCAAACAACTTCACTCTGCGCGCAACGCATCAACCGGCGTCATCGCGGCAGCCCGGTGCGCGGGCAGAACACCGGCAACAAGACCGATGACGACGGCGACTGCTTCGGCCAGAAAAACGTAGAGTAGCGGTGTGTGTACGGGCAGCGCGGGAATCACCAGGTGCAGGAGCCCGGCGCCGCCGACCCCGATTACGAGACCGGCGACACCGCCGAGAGCCGCCAATACTGCGGCCTCGCCAAGGAACAGATTCATGACCTGGCGCTGCGTAGCGCCCAGCGCCCGGATCAGACCGATTTCGTTGGTGCGCTCGCGCACGGCAATAGTCATGATGGTAAGGATGCCGATCCCACCGACGACCAGCGAGATGGCTCCCAGGCCACCAACGGCCAGCGTCAGAACTCGCAGTATCGACCCCAGGACGTCCATCATTTGTTGCTGCGTAGTAATCGTAACGTCGTCGCTGCCGTGCCGGGCGAGCAGCAGGCGCTCGATGCCTGCCACGACCTCATCGACAGGTGCGCCGTCGGTATAGAGCAGGTCGATTTCCAACAACGACTCGTTATTGAAAAGCTCCATCGCCCGCGCCGTAGGCACGTAGACAGTGTCGTCCAGGTCGAAGCCGAGCATCTGCCCCTTCGTTTCCATTACGCCAACCACCCGATATCGGCTTCCGCCAATGCGGATGAACTTGCCCAACGGATTGATATCACCGAACAACTCGTCGCGCATCTTGCTGCCAAGCACGGCCGTTGGCCGTGGGGCGTGCAGGTTGTCATTTGGCAGGAAGGTCCCCACCGCGACCCGGTAGCTGAACGCGTTTGGAAAGCCCGGGTCGGTCCCATAGACCATGGTCCGCCGTTGGCGCTGGTTGCCTTCGACCTCGGCATTGCCCATAGAAAACCCAACGGCAGCCCTGATATACGGTAGTCGCGCCAGCGCCAGCGTGTCGTCGATGGACAGCGGCCGAACGGTGTTCACTGCCCCCAAAGAGGCGCCCATTGTCGTGGTCTTACCGGGCTGAATCTGGATCAGGTTGGTGCCGAACTGGGTGAACTGCGTGACAACGAAGCGATTCACGCCCTGGCCGATCGACGTCAGCAGGACGACGGCGCCAATGCCGATTGCAATACCGAGTGTCGTCAACAACGTGCGCGTGCGGTTGGCAATGATTGAACCGACGGTCAATTTGGCGAAGTCACGGACCAGCATACCTGAGCACTCCCCTAGCCCGCATATCTCACCACGATGACGAGCCCTCGCTTGATCTTTGAATCCACAACGAATTTTCTTCTTTCGGAAATACAGCCCGTATTCCACTCCTTCAGAAAATCCGTTGTGAATTCAAATCTCTGCACGATCATCTCGCCCCGTGGTGAGATATGCGGGCTAGCGTTTGGCCAACGCCAATACGGGATCGAGTTGGGCGGCCCGACGGGCAGGCAAGATGCCGAACACGAGCCCTGTTGCAATGGCCACACCGACCCCGGCGATGACCGCCCAGATCGGCGGTGTCATATTCAGCGTGGGATAGACCTGTGAAACAAGCCAACTGCCGGCCAGCCCCACGCCCAGGCCGATGAGCGCGCCAAACAGCGACAACAGCGCTGCCTCCGCCAGAAACAGCGTGACGATCTCGTTCGGCGCGGCGCCGATTGCTTTGAGCAGGCCGACCTCGCTGGTGCGCTGGGATACCGCGACAAGCATGACATTCATGATCAACACGCCGGCCACCGCCAGGCTGATTGCAGCGATGCCGCCGACCGTCATCGTCAACGCCGTGAAAATCTGATCGAACGTGTCGAGCACGGCATCCTGAGTGATTACGGTGACGTCTTCCTCACCGTGATGCCGGGCAGTGATTGTCTTGCTGACGAAGTTCTTGACCGACGGCACCGACTCGCGCGACGCGGCCTCCACCAGGATGCGAAACATACTCTGCGTGTTGAACAACGCCATCGTCGAGGCGACCGGGACGATGACCATCTCCTCGACATCCACACCGATGGATCGGCCCTCCGATTCCAGCACGCCAATAACCCTGAAGCGGCTGTCGCCAACGCGAAGCCAGCGCCCGACTGCCGGGTCCTGGCCGAAAAGCTCGGACTCGATCTTGCTGCCAATGACACAAACCGGCGACGCGCGCGCCCACTCTCTGGCCGGTAGAAACTGGCCCTGCGCCATGTGCCAATGCCGGATCGCCAGCATCTCGCTTGTCGTGCCGAAGATCGGCACCTCGCGTTCGAGGCCGGCGTGCTGCACGCCCGCCGCACCCACAATGATGGGTGCGACACGCCTTACGTTGTGATGGCGAGTGAGCGCGAACGCATCATCGATGGTCAGATCCCGCGTCGAGCCGCTGAAACTCGCTCCAAGGGTGCCGCCGGTCGTCTCGGACTTGCCCGGCAGGACGATGATGAGGTTCGTGCCCAGCGAGGCGAACTCGTCGGTCACGTAACGTCGCGCTGCCTCACCCAGCCCGGTCAGCAACACGACGGCCGCGACGCCGATTGCCATCGCCAGCAGCATCAGCGCGGTGCGGGTCGGCGCCCGCTCGACAGAGTGAAACGAGAAGCGGATGACGTCGATGACCTTCACGACGAACCCTTCCGTATGTCGTCGGCGATGCATCCGTCGATCATCGTCAGTCGGCGTTGCGCACGTTGCCCGATGCTCATATCGTGCGTGACGACGATTAAGGTAATCCCACCGGCATTCAGTCGCTCAAGAATGTTGATGACTTCGTCGCCGGACTTGCTGTCGAGATTCCCGGTCGGCTCATCGGCGAGAATCAACTCCGGATCGGTCACGGTCGCCCGCGCGATGGCGACACGCTGGCGTTGACCGCCGGATAGCTGGTCCGGTCTATGATCCATACGATCGGTCAGCCCCGTTTCGGTCAAGATCGCCGCAACGCGCTCGCGCCGCTCGGCGACAGATACGCTGCCTAACATCAGCGGCAACTCGACGTTTTCGAACGCTGTCAGGCGCGGCACCAAGTGAAAGAACTGAAACACGAAACCGATCTTGCCGCCGCGCACTTGCGCCTGCTCCACGTCGTCAAGCGTCGTCGTGTCGCGCCCGTCCAGCTCATACAGCCCGGCGCTGGGCCGGTCGAGCAGGCCGAGCATGTTCAGCAATGTCGACTTGCCCGAGCCGGACGGCCCCATCAGCGACAGGTATTCGCCGTGACCGATGGTCAGATCGACATCCCGCAGGGCGTGCACCTGTTCGTCTCCGACCTGGAAAACACGCTGAATGTCTTTGAGGTTGATCAGCGACATCGGCTGCCGTGCGAGCTAATCATCTTCGGCAACGGCAGCAGCGCCGGCGACAACGCCGGCGCGGTCGATTGAAAGCACGATGCGATCATTCTCGGCCAAGCCTTCGGTCACTTCAGCGACCTGCCAGTTGCGAAGCCCGGTTTGGATAGTTTTCTCTTCCACAATGCCTTCGGCATTCAGTACCAGCACGCGATCATTGCCCAACAAGGCTTGAGTCGGGATACGCAACACGTCGGGATGCACATCGAGCGTGACTTCCACGTCAGCGCTGTAGCCGGGCAGCAGGTTGTCGGAAGGCTCATCGAACTCAGCTTCAATATCTACCGTGCGCGCCTGCTTTTCCAGGTCGAGGACATACGGCGCGACGCGCCTGACCGTCGCGGGAAACGTTTGCCCGGGGAACGCGTCGAGATTGATGCTTGCCTTCATCCCGGCACGAATATCCGGCGCATCCACCTCGTCGATGGGTGCGGTGACAAATATGCAGGAACTGTCGATCAGATCGACAGCAGGCAATGTGGCCACGCCGACCGGGGATGGCGTTACAACCTCACCGATCTCGCCGTTGATTTCAGCAACTATGCCGGGGAACGGCGCGCGCACGATAGTCTGCTCCAGGTGGGCCTGCGCAAGCTCGATTTTTGCATCACTGACCTCGATCATGCCGCGCATCGCCCGACACGCGGCTACCTTCGCGCGGGCATCTCCGGCCGCCAAATCCGCATTCTCCTCCGAGGTCATTCCCTGCGCATGCAGACGTTGTGCGCGCTCGGCCTCACGCTGCGCCACCCTGGCCGCCGCACAGGTTTCGTCGGCCCTCGCGTCAGCTGCCAGACGTTCCTTTTCCGCCAGACGCACCTGAGCGCGCACGTCCGCGTTCCATAACTCCAGCAGAATCTGCCCTGCCTCTACCTTGTCGCCCTCAGCGACCGGCAGCGCGGCAATTTGGCCACTCAAGATCGGCGCCATGCGTGCCCGGTTGCAGGCGTCCACCGTTCCCGCCCGCGTGTTGGACACAGTCGAGCGAACATCGCCACGCTCGACCGACGCGAGCACAACCCGCAGCGGCTCGGCACGCATGGCATTCCAGGTCACCGCACCCACGGCCGCTGCCCCGACTACCAGCACGCCAATCGTTCTTTTCTTCATAAGTAATCCCTAGTGCTCCGTCAAGGTGATATTGGTGGGTTCAGAGTTCCACAAATGCGTCACTGCAAGGCGCAGTCCGCAGGGAATGGCCCACTCCTTGCCAAGGACTGCAACGCCGCAGTGGCGCATTTGCGGGGCTCCCTGTGGGGGGGGGGGGGAGGGAGGGGGGGGGGGGGGGGGTTTGGGGTGCCCAGAAAAGAAGCGGGGTCCGCTTTTTTCTCCCCACGCCCACAGGGAGCCCCGCAAATGCGCCACTGCGGCGTTGCAGTCCTTGGCAAGGGATGGGCCATTCCCTGCGGACTGCGCCTTGCAGTGACGCATTTGCGGAACTCTGAACCCACCAATATCACCTTGACGGAGCACTAGGGTTCGCGGCCGCGCCCGGTTGTTCAGGCACGGACATCCCCCGCGATGGGAACGTCGCATCT
>JBPCXK010000519.1:0-5163 GCA_051008635.1 Gammaproteobacteria bacterium | reverse complement strand
ATCTTGTAGGCGATGTTGCCGGCATCCAGGTCCGGGAACACGAAGACGTTGGCCCGCCCGGCTACCGGACTGTCCGGGGCTTTCTGCTTACCGATCGTCTCGATATACGCGGCGTCAAATTGCAATTCACCATCGGCGGCAACGTCCGGGTACCGTTCGCGGAATAGCGCGCAGGCATCGCGCACTTTCGTTACGTGTGGATGTTTCGCGCTTCCCATGGTGGAGTACGATAAAAAGGCGAGCTGTGGCGGCGTACTGGTCATCAGCTCGTGATTGCGCGCCGTGCTGATCGCGATGTCCACCAACTGTTCGACACTCGGTTCGGGCACCACCGCACAGTCGGCGAAGGTGAGCACCTCCTCGTCGCGCACCATCAGGAAAAACGACGAGATTGTCTCGACGCCGGCCGCCGGTCCGAGGCAATGAATCCCCGCGCGGATAACGTGTCCGGTCGTAGCGACACTCCCGCCGACACACCCATCGGCATGCCCAAGCGCCACCAGCGAGGCACCGAAGTAAAGCCGGTCCTCAGCCAACGTTACCGCACGTTGGCGAGTAATGCCGCCCTCTTGTTTACGGCGCAAATAAATATGCTCGACAACTTCATCGAAGCGATTATTACGCGCTGGATCGTCGATCCAGACAACCTCGGCAAGCCTTCGGTCCTCCAGTTCCGAGCGCGCCTGCCACACGCGGGAGTCTGCAGTTTCGGGCAACACAATGCGCGCGCCTCGCTCGCTCGCCCTGGCGTGAAGGTTCTGGAGGATGCGTGGCAGCGGGGTCACTGAATATTGGGTTCTCACTGGGCTATACGCCGAGGACGGCAATAGTCACAGATTTAGTGCCTGGCGTCATTCGCCCGGCGAGCCGGGTAGGGTATATCTAGAAAATGTTTACAATAGCTTCCGATGTCGATCAAGCCCCTAGCGTGAGCAAGCTCCTGTACTCATGCGGCCATAGCCCGGCCGCACATGATCAACGGCTGCGTAAAGCTCCGGTTGCTCCGCGATCGCACGAAACCGGACAACAATGCCGTCGTAGTACTTGTTGGCCTGTCGCAAGCCAAACGTCAGAATGCCGTATTCGTAACCAAGCCAGAATCCGAGACCGAATAGGGGCTCTTGAGAAGTATTGCCAAGGTCAGCCAGATCATCGCACGTCGCTCGACTCTCCCAGCCCTGCGATTTCGGTCTGAATTTCCGCGCGCAGCCGCGAGATCGGCACGTGCTGGGGCGCTCAACTGACTCCTTCACACGCTCAGGCCGACCGCGACCCTGGCGCACCCATCAGGATCGGGACCGGTTATGTGGGCGGCATAGTTTGCTGTCGAGGAACTGCATGGAGCCGGCGGTTATCGCGAGCACGATATCCTGATCGTGACCGAGGAGGGTAACGAAAACATCACGCGTTTCCCGTTTCGGGCCTGAGCAGAATATAATCCGGCGCTGCTGGTAACCCCAGACAGCCTCCACTAGATTAGTCTCGTGGTTTGTTAGGCAACGATTGTTATCAACCGCCTTTTTCAACCGGATATCCCGCAGCTATCCAGCTCGCGAGCCCGTCCGGAAAGCAGTACACTTTCTGAAATCCCCAAGTCACTGCCACGGCGCACGCGTTGAGCGCCCCCTTCCTGTCAAAGTGAGAAGTATAAATGACGACTTCCTCGTTCTTGTTTACAATCTTGCCGAGGCGCACTTCGTTGAACTCCCATCCTATGTTTTCTGATAGCCACAAGAAACGCGCGCCCGGAATGTGGCCCTGGTGCCAATGAAGGAACACATCGATGAACGGCACACCACGGTTGTGCAATGCCTTTGCTTTCTCAACGTCGATGGTCGTCGCGCCCTTTACTTCAGTCCCTGATGATCCGCGAGTAATCAGCGCCCACCACTCGCTACCGGATTCGACGCCGGCTTTTCGTAGTCCTTCGCGCAACGCTGCCCGATCGCCGACCCATTTGAAACGCGGATGACGGACAAGCAGCACCGTGAGCGCCCCCCAGCCCGCCTCGGCTCTTAAGGTGTTGGCGTTTTCTATGGCGGCCTTCGCCTCTGTCTCACGACCGAGATGGCCGTAAGTCGCCGCCAGGTACGCAAAAGTCCAGTCATCGTTCGGATTGCGGCTAGCCGCCCTTTCAAGCGTCGCGGCAGCCTCTTCGAATTGACCCAATGCGAACTGGGTTTGAGCGAGTCTCGTGAGATAGGAGGCCGGATAGTGGGGATCGAGCCGCATGGCTGTACGCACGCGCTCCGCTGCGTCCCCTGGCCGGCCAGCTTTCATCAAGGCCGTCGCCATGGCCAAATGACCGGCAGGGTCATTGCGATCAAGCGCGAGGGCGCGCCGGGCTTCAGAGAGCGCTTCGTCCGGCGTGCGTTTGAAAAAAGCAGCTCTTTCAGCGGCAACTTGATAGGTGAGGGCTGTGGGCTGTTCCATCGATTGCTTTAGGGAACGTCTCAATTGTTCGTACGCTTGAAAAGAGGTCAGGCCGAGACTCTCCTCCCACCACCAGTTCGTGTAGCTATTCCAATAAACGGCCGCGAGCGCTGCATGCGCGCGTCTGTAGCTCGGATCCGTCCGAATTGCCTGCTCAAAGAAGGGAACAGCTTTCGAGTATTCGTCCCTTGTGCCACGCTGGTAGTGTTCCCAGCCTTGCAGGAAAGCATCGTAGGCTTTGGGACTCGTGGTCTCGATGTGAGCCTGACCGGCCTCTTCTTCAGTCGTGAGACTGACGGCGAGCTCAGCCACGATTTGCTGGGTCACATTATCCTGCAGTGTGAACACGTCGTGGAGTTTACCGTCGTAGCGCCGTGCCCACAGGTGCCCTTCGTTTAATGCATCGATGAGCTGGGCGTTGACCCGTACCTGGTCGCCAGCACGGCGCACGCTGCCTTCCAGCACGTAGCGCACGCCGAGCTCCTTGGCGACCTGCTGTACCCTCACGGATCTGCCTTTGTACGTGAACGCTGAGTTTCGCGCGATCACAAACAACCCAGAAATTTTGGAGAGATTGGTGATGAGGTCATCGGTTAAGCCGTCGACGAAATACTCTTGCTTCGGGTCATCACTTACGTTGGCGAACGGCAGTACGACAATGGTGGGTTTGTCAGGCAGGACAATCCCGGGTTCCGCAACCGCAGTCTGATCGGTATACGATTGCCAAGTCTGGTTCCAGACAAGCACGCTTGCGACCGCTGCGAGCGTCGCGGCTATCGCAATTCCTGTTAACCTAGAGCGCTTGCGTTGCTTGGTCGGCGGATTTGCCCCGTCGTGAGTTACAGGCAGATCGTTAACCGGCGCAATCAGACGGTAACCGCTCTTGGAGATGGTCTCGATGACGTGCGGCTTTCGTGAATCATCACGGAAGGCTTTACGCAGCTTGATGATGGCGTTGGTCAGCGCGTCATAGCCAACCACCATCCCCGCCCAGACCCTGCCTTCCAACGTCTGACGGGTGACTACCTCGCCCGGATGCGCTGCAAGATACACCAGCACCTGCATCGTCTTCGGTTCGAGTCTTACTATCTTGTCGCCGCGACGAATGCAGTTCAATAGTGGCTGAACTTCCCAGCCACCTACAGTAAAAGTCCGCTGGCCGGCTGCTGACTCCGTCGCTGCGCGCGTACTCATGGCCTTCCTATTGCTACCGAGTGGCGTTGATGTCGTCGTTCCGGGAGGTTTATCGCCTGTAACTGCTTGATTCTATTACTAGGCGGAAAACCATCGGAAAAAGAGCGTCGACCCGTCGTATCTCCCGCCGGGCACTTAGCTAAAACGTTCGCACAGCTGACCATCGGAGGTAACGCCATGAGAGTGCGAGCAAAACCGATTTTGACTTTCGTCTGCCTGATCGTACTGGGTCAAACATCTTACGCTTCCAACAGTGTGATTACGACCAGCGCAGACTTGGCCGAGGGACTGTACGACAAGCTCGACGATGCCCGCGTGAAGCGGGCTCTGATAGTAGAGCTCCTAGAGTGGATCGAAGATCGCACTAACTACGATATCTCCACAGCGCTTGCCGAACCCCCCAAAATTGACTTTTGCAAGGCGGTTGAGGAGACAAGGTACGAAGGTAGGACTGTCGTGCTGGACCAACAGATTGCCGCTTTCTATGATTCACTTGAAAGGCGAATATGCATTTTTGGGCCATGGAGTTCTACAAGCGTTAGCAATGTGAGCACGCTGCTGCACGAACTGATACACGACATGCAGTACTTGAGCAAGACGTGGTCTTGTTGGGGAGAGACCGAGTGGGAAGCCTACAAGTTACAGGAGCAATGGTTGATTGAACAGGGCGAGAACCCAGATTTTGAATGGGTGGATATCTTGTTGCGGACTCGATGCCGGCGCGACATTCATCCGTAAATCAGCCGCTTGAAGTGCAACGTGTCGGTGTAGGATGGACGGGGCGGGTGGCTACCGCGAACACGCCATCCCTATCGTCACCAAAGATGGGAACGAAAATATCACTGGTTTTCCGTTTGGGCCCGAGCACAATGCCGCTGATGTCGATGTACAAAGAAAAATCAATGCCAAACACAGTAAATTCCTACTGATTATTGCCTCGCTTCGCCAGTGTCACCAACGCCCGGTATTTGCTATTGGGCGCAAACACCCCGTGGTAACGAGTGAGGATCACTCTTGGCTCGGGCGCCAGAGCCGCGAGTCGCGCCATGAACTCCAAAGGCTCGAACATGACGTGCGTGGTACCATCGCGGTAAGGGGTCGTGAGCGGGTAGCGGACGTTGCCGCCTGAAGTGAGAGATGGGCGCTTTTCCGAGACCGCCGGACGGCTGATGTAACGACACAGCTTGAGAAGGAGTCCGACCGGCGTTACTACAGCCATGTCACAGCCGTGCATATCATCATCACGCTCGCGATCGCTGTTATCGCCTACGCAGCGGGCAAATGGATGTGATGTTTGACCTCAGCCGCCGAGCGCCGCGAGCGGTTCGACGTAGTCGTAGCCGAGATCCTCGGCCACCTCCTTGTACGTGATCTTGCCTTTGTGGACGTTGAGGCCTGCGCGCAGATAGGGGTCATCTATCAGCGCTTGTTTGTAGCCTTTGTCGGCCAGGGTAATCACGTGCGGCAGGGTTGCGTTGTTGAGCGCGAATGTCGACGTGCGCGGTACGCCGCCGGGCATGTTGGCGACGCAGTAGT
>JBPCXK010000518.1:0-6185 GCA_051008635.1 Gammaproteobacteria bacterium | reverse complement strand
AAGGCCGTGCCCCAGCCTGTGTCGACATCGACCAGCAACGGCAACCGCGTTGCCGCGGTGATGCGGCGCACGTCCTCGAGGACGTCGTTCAGCGATGTAATGCCGAGATCCGGCTGGCCGAAGGACGCATTTGCCACGCCGGCCCCAGACAGGTACAAGGCGCGAAAACCCGCCCGTTCAGCCAACAGCGCGCAGTAGGCGTTGATTGCACCGGCCACCTGAAGCGGGTTTTCCGCCTCCACGGCAGACCATAGCCGCGATCCCGCAGAGTCCCCACTCATAAAACGTCCCGATCGCTGGAGGGAGACGGATTATAGCGAGTTGAAATATTAGACGGCTATAGTATTGAAAACATCAATTCTTAGTATTATCTGTAAGGCTCGATATTCGGGAAGACGATCTCCAGATTCCAGCCGGCCCGCAAACTGTCGCGCGACCGCTAGCGCTACTTGATTCTTTTCCAGTTCCTCGCATCAAATATGTTTTCTTTCACCTCGTAACGCCGTTGCACTTCGAACTTGTTGCTCTTGTCGACATCGGCAGGCTGAGCTGTGATGTTGAAAACCAGGGTCCGGTCTCTGGCCACATTGCGAATCGGGTCGGTGCGCAAATCTCCGCATCCCCCAACGGTCGAACAAACAATAGCAGGCACGTCGGAATTCGAGAGAAAAGTATCGGACCGGGCCACATTCCCTCTTGCCTCGAAATCCTTGATGAGCAGTAGCGGCTGTACAAAACCGGCCGCAGCGCGCCGTTCCGGCCCTTCCGGGATCGTCTTCGCGAACTCCCTCGAGAACATCGAATTGTCGACCCACCATCCATGGTCCGAAACCAGCACTATTTTTGTGTTGTGGTAGACGCCATTGTCTTTCATCCATGCCAGCAGTGCGCCGATTTCTCGCAACGTACACACGGCTTCAGCAAAATAAGTCGCCTTTTGCGGCTCTAGCTCGCAGCTGTCGTTAAGCGCGTTAGGGGCATGAGGAATTTGCAACTGAATAAACTTGAGTGTCCTGGGCTCGATGTTGGTGTTGCCTTCGCGGGCTAACACACGCAGAAATCCCCACTCGTTGAGTTTGTATCGGTAGGCAGCCGCCTTGATGTCGTTTACGCCGTGCCAGTTACCGCTGTCATATATCCGCGATTTCAAGAAGAACGGCGACGCCTTGAACAAGCTGATCAAGGTCAGCATGATCGGCTCGTTTGTTTTGACATCGTAAAGCGGAGAGTCTTCATACTTATCGTGGTAGTAGGGACCGTACGGTGTTGTTTCGGCACAATGCACTCTTTCGTCTATTGCGTTGCATCCGCCGGAGTACTGTGGCTGCACATACGTGACGTCATAACCATTCGGAATGAACGCCGCGGGATATACGCTATACGCTTCTCTCATCGCGTGCGCCAGCGACTGCCCGTTGCGGCCGTTGATCTCCTGGACCGTATACCTGCGCCCGCCGGCTAACGCCGCTGCCGCGCCCCACGTGCCTGCGTGTGTCGTCAACACATTGGGATACCAGACGAACCCGCTATATTCCTTCAGGACGCCGGGCGCTTCTTCCTTCACCCTGCTGACATACGCTCCCGGAAATCCGTCGAGCATTACGATCAGGACATTTTTATCTCGAGAAAACCCGGTTATGTCGCTGTGATCCTCTGGCAACTCTCGATCTGCTGCTTGGTTGTCGCGTTGTTTCACTCCGTACGTGTCGTTGGCAGCAGCCAATACTGAGGTGGCGAGCACGGCTACGGCAACGTATGTCACTACTCGCCGATGCTGTATCGTGACGTAGGCAATCACTGCGAAAAGAGCGGTTAGCACGGCAATCTCCGCCAGGAGTCCATTCACCGTCAGTCTCAACGAGTCCGGATTGTTCAATATGAAGTGGTCCATCAGGCCGATGCCGCCGTGCATGTTGGAGTAGACAATGACCGCGCATGAGCAAAATACCGATAGCAGCGTCAAGGCCTTCCTGGCTTTTTCGTCTACCACTATGTACAGGATTGCTGCAACACAAAGAACTATCGCGAAATTGACAAGCAGCTCGCCGATCAGAGCTAAAGGGGAACCATGGAAATCATCGGAGGAAGCATACAGACTCAAGGGGTTGGCCATACATAGAGCGAACGCACTCAGGGTCGAGGTGACTGCATACAGCCAGTGGCTGTACGGTACCCCCAACATTTCTATCCGCTCACAAATGGTTGGCGCGTACAGACAGATGAGGAGCACCAGCAGGACAAGCCAAATGTGCTTTCTGTCCAATGACAGACCAAAGAGATCCGCATCGCGTAACCATACGACCACAAACACTACTAATACTGCGAACAACAGTCGTACCAGCGTGATGTATAGTTTTTGCCGCAGCGTTCCTCGAACGCCCCGGTTGCTGCGAAGAAAAGGCGCAAGACAAAGATACACAAGAAGCCCGATACTCAGGTCCATCGCCGCGTTTGTCGCCGGACCGTGTTCAGACAGGACGTATATCGATACGCCGCACACGGTGGTGAGAAACACGATCGCGGCGAACAGCGCAGGCAGCTCGACGAGACTGCTGACCCTGTCCAGGCACTGGCCGAGACGGACGGACACAATGCCGCTTGCGCCGATTTCGCGAGAGCCGTCATCGCTCTCGCGCAACGTCAGGAAGTCAAGCTTCATCGTTTGTCCGACGACGTTTTTGGCAAGAGAGAATACGTTGTTGATGGTCCAGTAAAGCACCAACCCCGACGGAGAGGCGTAGAGCACGACCAAAAAGAAGAGCGCGAGCAACCATAGCTGCGCCCGTTCGAAGTTGCCCGTATATGCCGTGTAGGCGTACGCGGATACAAGATTTATCGCCGTCATCACGAACGGCAGAAGGTTTAAGGAAACGTCGCCGTGGTGCAACAGGCCGTCCGGAGCGCTCAAATCCCGGAGTGACAGAAACCCGACGCCCTCCCAAGCGGGAAAATGTGACAACAGTTGGTAGGCGGCGAAAAAGAAGGGAATCTGTATAAGAAACCCGAAAGAAACCTTTATGGCGGATATCGGGTGGTATCCGAAACGTCTATATACTTCCTGCGTATAGTAGTACTTTTCCCGTCCTTCCGAGTATTTTCGAATCGAGGCGAGCTCCGGCTCCATCTTTCGCCGGATCGTGTTCTCCTGCAACTTCCATTTTTCCGCGAGATAGTACAACGGCAGCATGGCCACGTTGACCACAAGACTCAGGATGACTACCGATGCCCCGTAACTCCCGGTCAGCTGGTATGCGCGCTCGAAGCATAGCCCCATCGAATATTCGAGCGGAAAGATAAATAGAGTGTACGCAATATCCACTATTCGGCCGGTTCCTGTGTCTTATGGGTGTTCCAATACGCGGCAAGGGGGGATGTTTACCCACGGTTGAGGATCTCAAGCAGTTGGTTCGCGGCCGTTTCACCTGCGTGGCCAAAATTGTAGAGCGATCTCTTTCTGAATTCTTCTATATCGGTTGCTTCGAAAGACAGGAGCATTTCATCGACAATCGCCGGCAACAGCGGAAAATCGTCTTCGTTTATTACTCTGCCGATTTTCTCTCGTGCTTGTACTTCCCATATTTCCCGCTCTACATACTCCGCCTCGAATCCACCGCGCTCTACGTCACAAGCGACGACAACGACCGGTTTCGAGAACAGAAAAGCGTAGTCAAATATTATTCCCGACAAGTCGCTCATCATCATGTCGGAGCTTGCCATGGCCGGCGCGCCGGACGGCGACCTGTCGATCGTCAGATTGTGGAACCCTTTCAGATCATCCTCGATCTCTTTCATCATCTCAGGCTGAGACAGATAGGATTGCGGATGCGGCCTCAACAGAACCTTGTAGCCGCTGTCAAGCAACGGGCGTATGCAGGCGGAGCCGTAGCGCGTAAGCAATCCGTTTGCACCCCAAGTTGGCGCGACAAGAACGGTGGATCCGGGTGTCTTCTCGCCGACGTCGATAGTTTGCTGTTTGGCGAGCATCGTGTCGTAGTAAGTCACGCCGGTTTCAAAAAGCTTTTTTTCAGACACACCGCGCTTCGCCTCCAACTCTCTGATGCTCTTCATCTGGTGTGAACCGGAGCAGAGGACGGAATCGAAATGGTCGAAGGCGTATCTCTTGTATATCAGCGCATCCGTGGGCGCGTGCACCAGATGCGCGTAGTGCCGCACATCCTTCGATCGCTTTAGACGAAAAATGCCCAGTTGCGGCGTGGTCATGACGACCAGGCTCGCGCTGAGGCGGTTCAGGAAGGCCGCCGACCTTGCCTCTCCGCCGATGTACCTGGCAGACACGCAGGGCGAATCGTACTGCAAGCCTTCGTCACTTTCGTCGGAAGTGAAGTACGCACATTCCGCGCCTTTTCGCTCGAGCGCGCTTATTACCGGCGAAAAGACATTCCAGTAGTGCCCACCTTCGGAATAGAACACCAGCTCCTTACCGGTACTGTCGATATCCCGGGAGCCCGCTCCGGCGAGAAAGTTGACCACGCGGTGAAACAGCCCGCGAACGGTGTACGCGAGCGCCGCGGCCATGCCGGCGAGAGCATAAAGCAACATACTGCCGCTGCCCGGATCGAGATAGGCGTGCGCGGGCGAAACCCCCGATAGCGAGAAGATAACAACGACATTCGCCCCTGCCCCCAGCGCCCTTCTCGGCCCCGAACTACTCACGAGCGCATACATCGCGGAGCTCGGCGTACGCCTCATCGATTGCCGTTAGCACGCCCTCAAAGACCGATTGATCGAGCGCGCCGATACAACCAATTCGAAAGCTGTCCAGTTTTGTCAGCTTGCCGGGGTATATCGAATACCCCCGAGCCTTGAGCGCCTGATAAAACGCCTCGAAATCCCAATCCGGACCAGTCGGCGACTCGAACGTCACGATAATGGGCGCCTGCAAGGCGCGGGGGACCAGCGTACGAAATCCCCGCTGTGCCATGCCGCTGATCAACAGATCGCAGTTTTTCCGATATCGGGCCACACGGCTTTCGGGCCCGCCCTCCGCCTCCAACTCATCGAGTGCTTCGGCTAGGCACGCAAGCACATGGGTGGGTGGCGTGAATCGCCATTGGCCGTTGCCCTCGAATCCGCGCCATTGAGCCCACAGGTCGAGACTCAGGGAGTGGCTGGCCCTCGACCTGGTCTCGAGGACCTCGGTGTCGCAAATGACAAACCCGACCCCCGGAACTCCCTGCAGGCATTTGTTGGCAGATGCGGCGAGCGCGGCAAATGGCGTACTCCCGGCGTCAATGGGTATGGCGCCGAAAGTGCTCATCGCATCCACGAGCAATTGCCGGCCCGCGGACCGCACGATCCGGGCGATCTCGCTCAGCGGGTTTTGAATCCCGGACGTTGTTTCGCAGTGGACCATCACGACGCAGGCGAGACCGGGGTCAGCGGCAAGCCGCTTCGAAACCGCCTCAGGCGACGGGGCAACAACCTCGTCGGTTTCGTAGATGTCAAAGGGGCGCTCGAGGATCTCCAGAATCTCGGCGATTCGGCGCCCGTATGCGCCGTTGACCAGCACAAGGGTTTTTGCATCCGGTGGAGCGAACGTACCGAGCATCGCTTCCACTGCGAAAGTTCCGCTGCCTTGCACCGGTACTGTGGTATAGCCCGTGGTTGCGTTGGCGATGTCGAGTAGCCGTGTACGGACCGATTGCGTCAACGCAATGAAATCGGCGTCCCTCGAGCCCCAGTCTTTGAGGGCCGCCCGTTTGACCCGATCCGACGTTGTGAGCGGACCGGGAGTGAGCAGATAGCTGTCCGTCATTGCGGCTGCGCCAGGAAGCCCTTGAATCGAAGCGCAACTTCCCGAGGGGTGACAGTGGGTCTGCCCAGACCTGCCATGCTGCCCGGCGCGATGCGTACATGCAGCATTGAGGGACCAGGTTGCCCGAGGCAGCTCCGAAAGCCCTGCTCGAAGCTTGCCAGCGAGTCGGCAGAAACCCCCAGTCGATAACCACAGTTGCAGGCAACTTCTGCGAAGTTCACGTTTACTGACACCGTGCTTTGACCGCCGGTCGAGTCATGAACGCCGTTGTCCAGGATGATATGGATCAGATTGGAGGCGCCTTGCACGCCGATCGTTGCCAGATTGCCCATCTTCATCAAGGCGGCTCCATCCCCGTCGAGCACAATGACAGGCCGGTTCGTGTTAAGAGCGACGCCCAGCCCCATAG
>JBPCXK010000517.1:0-2637 GCA_051008635.1 Gammaproteobacteria bacterium | reverse complement strand
GTGCAGAAGTCGTCAAGGTCGAACGCCCGGGTGGCGAACCCATGCGCAGCCACTTCGGGCCTTTGGATTCAGACGGGGTCTCGGCGTTCTACAAGACATTGAATGGTGGCAAAACCGTAGTCGAGCTCAATCTGAAGGATGAGGCGGACCATGCGCGGCTGTTGCAATTCGTTCAAGCCGCCGACGTGTTGCTCGAATCCTTTCGCCCGGGTGTCATGGAGCGGCTTGGTCTCGCGCCTGAGCGACTGCGAGAGCGGCACCCGCGATTGGTGATTTGCTCATTGTCGGGTTACGGCCAGACGGGACCGTACCGATTTCGCGCCGGACACGATATCAACTACCTGGCGTTCTGCGGCGCACTGGCCTCGACCGGCACTGAAGCCGTTCCGGTCGCGCCGTTACCCCAGATTTCCGACTACGCCGGCGGTATGCAGGCGCTCTCGACGATTCTTGCCGCCCTCGTCAGTCGCGCCACAACGGGCGAAGGCGCCTATCTGGATGTGAGTTTGGCGGAAAGCGTGCTCGGCTGGCAAAGCCCGGCCCTTACGCAGGTCGGCAGAGACGGATACTCATTCGCACGTGGGGTTGGCAACGAGTCCGGTGGCTCAGCGGACTATCGTATTTACCGAACCGCTGACCAACGTTTTATTACTTTGGCTGCTCTGGAAGCCAAGTTCTGGGAGAACTTTTGCCATGCTGTCGATCGATCGCAGTGGATTGCACGACAGGATGAACCCGTTCCACAGCGCGAGCTGATCGCCGACGTGTCTGCGTTACTCAAAAGCAAAGATTTGGCGTATTGGAGAGAGCGCCTAGACGGATGCGATTGCTGTTTTGAAACCGTTCTGGATCATGAAGAGGTCGGCGAGCATCCGCAGATTGCGGCGCGCCAGCTCATCGGCCGCTACCACTGGCCGGACCCGTTGACACAAGTCCTTTATCCAGCCTGGGTCAATGGCGAGCCACCACGGGCCCGTTCGGCGCCAGTATTTGACGGCGCGGAATCGGTGGTCGAACGTTGGCAGCGGGGCTAACGACTTTTCTGACACGGAGATATTGACGATGTCCGCCCCGATTCTTGTAAGCACCGAGCAAAAGGTCGCCACACTTGCAATTAACCGGGAGCAACGCCGTAACTCCCTCGATCATACTGCGGTGGCTGCGTTTCGCGACGCGTTGCAAGAGTGTACCGACGGCGATGTGTCGGTGATCGTCATTCGCGGCGCAGGCGACAAGGCTTTTTGTGCGGGCGACGATATCAAGGCTTATGCGGAGCGAACCCGGCCGGAAAACCGCAAGCACCATGCGACGGGACTGCGTCTTCTGGAGGCAATCGAAGAACATCCTTGTTTGGTGGTTGCCGCCATCGAGGGATTTTGTCTTGGAGGTGGGTTGGAACTGGCCATATGTTGCGACTACCGAATCGCCGGGGAGAGCGCGACGTTCGGCTTGCCGGAAGTACGTAAACTCAATGTGCTGCCGAGTTGGGGTGGTCTCACCCGGCTACCAAAGCTGATCGGTATGGCGCGGGCCAAATCGTTGGTGCTGATGGGTGAAAGGCATACCGCCGCGGAGGCGCAGAGCATGGGGCTGGTTAACGAGGCGGTAACCGATGGCGAAGCGTATGACACTGCGCATCGTCTTGCCATCGACTATGCGAAGCACGTCGATCGCTCCACCATTGAACTCGCCAAGCGTACGTTACTGAACGCGGACTCAGCGCCCGGGGGAACCGCGCGTTTTCTCAACGAGCTCGTTGACGCGGCGCTGGGTAGCGATGAGATTTTGGGGGCGGGCGTGCACAAAGAGGTGTGACAAATATTGATCGGAGGACAAGCCGTGGCCATCGACACAACTGAACGCAGCCAGATCCTGGACAGCGTCGATCGTCTGGCCCGGGATAAAGTCGCATCACGCGCGGCGGAAATAGACGCCAGCAATGAATTCCCCCGAGACTTGTACGCCGCGGCTGCCGAACTGGGGCTGCTCGGGCTGTGGGTGCCGGAGACTTACGGCGGTACTGGCCCCGATCTCGTTACCCCATTACTCATTTCCGAGCGCCTCGCCCGGGAGAGTTGCAGCTTTGCCCTGGTGTACTCGAACTGTGGCGACGCGGTAACCCCCATTGTCAATGTCGCCCCCGAACATTTTAAACAACTCTGGTTACCGAAAATCGTGTCCGGCGACGTCATTCCGTGTTTCGCGTTGTCTGAGCCCGGCGCGGGTTCCGATGCAGCGTCGATTTCTACGCAGGCCGAGAAAAACGGGAATGAGTATGTGATCAACGGGCGTAAATGCTGGTGTACGAACGGCTCCCTCGGTGGCGTATACGTGGTGTTCGCGAAAACCGATCCGCAAGCAGGGCACCGCGGTGTGAGCGCCTTCCTCGTGCCGCGAGACACACCCGGTTTGATCGTGAGCCACGACGAAGACCTGATTGGTCTGCGCGGCAGCCCGACCACGGAATTGCTGTTCGAAAACGTGCGCGTGCCCACTGATCATCTGTTGGGTGAGGAGGGTGGCGGATTCAAGATCGCAATGATTACGCTCGACGAGGCGCGCCTGAATTGTGCGGCGATGGCCATTGGCGGCGGTACCGCTGCGCTGAACCACGCCGTCGAGTATGCTAATCAACGC
>JBPCXK010000516.1:0-4864 GCA_051008635.1 Gammaproteobacteria bacterium | reverse complement strand
TTGCTGATCTACACCTCCGGCACCACGGGGCCGCCCAAGGGGGCGCTGATCGCGCATCGCTCGCTGCTGGGGAATCTCACGGGGTTCGAGCTTTCACACAACTTCTTCCCGCACCGGGGCGATCTGTTCTGGACCCCGGCCGACTGGGCCTGGACCGGCGGACTACTCGACGGCCTGTTGCCCAGCTGGTACTACGGCGTGCCCATGCTGGCGTTTGAAGGCGGCAAGTTCGACCCCGAGCACGCCTGTCGACTGCTCGGCGAGTACGGCGTCAAAAACGCCTTCATACCACCGACCGCACTCAAGATGATGCGTCAGGTGCCGGACATTCGCGGCCGTCACAAGGTGGCGTTTCGCTCCATCATGTCGGCCGGTGAGGCCCTCGGCGGCGAGCTCATTGAATGGGGGAAAGAAGCGCTCGGGGTTGGAATCAACGAAATGTGGGGCCAAACCGAGATCAACTACCTGGCAGGCAACTGCGCGGCGATCATGCCAATCAAACCCGGCTCGATGGGCAAACCCTACCCCGGCCACTGTGTCGACGTCGTCGATGCTGAGGGCAACGTCATGCCAACAGGCGAAGAAGGCGAGCTCGCCGCGCGCGCCGGCGACCCGGTGATGTTCCTTGGCTATTGGAAAAAAGAGCAGGCCACACGCGAGAAATTCGTCGGCGAATGGTGTTGCACGGGCGACACGGGCTATCGCGATGACGATGGCTACTTGTGGTTCGTCGGCCGCAAGGACGATGTCATTTCCAGCGCCGGCTACCGCATCGGGCCCGGCGAGATCGAGGACTGCCTGCTGAAACACCCGGCCGTGCTGCAGGCCGCGGTAATCGGCAGCCCCGACGAAATCCGGGGCAACATCGTGAAGGCATACATCGTGCTCGCCGATGGTCACCAGCCATCGGAGGTGCTGAAAAGTGAGATACAACGATCCGTGCGCGATCGTCTTGCCGCCTACGAATACCCCCGCGCCGTGGAGTTTATCGACGCAATGCCGATGACGGTAACCGGCAAGGTGCGCCGCATGGCGTTACGTGAACGTGATCTTGCCGGCAAAACGCAGGGCTGATGCCGGAAACCGCAACGCGGTTATCCGGCACCCACTGGCGACACCCTGGTGTTCCGGGATCCCGGATAAACGCTATTCGCGTTTTCCGGAATGACGAGAACCTGCTTGCGGGAGTGGCTGAAGCCGCACTTTTTCGGCACGCCGGGGGTGGCGGGATTCACTTTGTGCTAAAGTGACAGCCTCTTGCGCCTGTCTTCAGCAGGCATTTCCGCGCCCCTCACCGAGCCCCGGGGCAACGGCAAAAAGACCGAGCTCGCCATACCTTTTCCGCGCGGGGCACGGCGTTGTCGTTCTCCTCACCCATCAAAAACACCCACCTGAAAGGAAACGCCGATGGAACTCGGTAACAGATGGGATCTGGTCTCGCTCTCGGTCAAGGACATCAATGGAAAAGACCTGGTAGCCATAACCGACTGGCTGGACATGGAGTCATTCGGCATGTTTCGGGGGAATCTAACACCTTCTGCCCTAACCGTAAACGACGTGCCGAACCGACCATTGGCAGTGGGTTTGGTTGGCGCGATTATGGATTCCAAGGGCGATCGAACCATCGAACTTAGGGATGGTCTGCTCGAAGTCGTGGTCCGGTTCACCTTCGAAGAGGTGACCGAGCGCACGGTCGAAGGGGTGACCAAACGCACAGTGACGAGCGTACACGCGACGGCAAGGCTCGAATTCGAACGTGCCGAAGATTAACACCCCGCCACCGGCCTGTCCCGCGCAAGCGCGACGGGCCGGCGGCGAACTCTCACCTTTGTCGCCGGCAATCGTCGCCCTTCCCCATCTACCCACGCCACAACATCGGCCCCAGCCGCCGCCCGCCGAGCAAATGCATGTGCAGGTGATAGACCTCCTGCCCGCCATGGTCACGACAGTTGACGATGAGGCGATAGCCATCCTCCGCGACGCCTTCTTCGCGCGCGAGCCGTGCCGCGACAATAAACATATGCCCGATCAGCGCCTCATCTTCCACGTCCAGGTCATTCACGGTGGGGATGACCTTGTTCGGCACGATCAGGACATGCGTCGGCGCTTGCGGACTGATATCCCTGAACGCTGTTACGCGCTCGTCCTGAAATACGATGTCGGCGGGCAGCTCCCGCCTTATGATCCTGCTGAACAGCGTTTCTTCTGACATAGATCGATACCTTTCAGTGGAGGCCCTTGTTCAAGCTTAACCGAACACGGGCGCGTCGTGCGGGAATGGCGTTTTGCTATACTTGCAAATTCGAGGTCTCGGAGATCAGCGGCATGGGCTCGGAAAAACCCAATGATGCAGCGGTAAATCAGGCCGACAAAGACCGTTTTCTGACCCTGTGGAGCCGGAACGTCACGGCCGGCGCGCCCGACATAGCTGCCAGTGTCTGCGCATCGCTCGCCGCCAGCTATGCGGAACCGCATCGCCGCTATCACACCATTCAACACATCCGCCACGCCCTCGAACAATTCGACGCTGCGGCGTCACTGGCGCACGAGCCGGACGCGATAGAGCTCGCGCTGTGGTTTCATGACGCGGTCTATGACCCGCGCGCCAATGATAACGAGGCACGCAGCGCAGCATTGTTCATGGCGACGAGCAGGGGTCAACTGCCGGATGCGCTCAGGTGCGCTGTTTATGACCTGATCATGATAACGCGCCACACCGATCTCCCCACATCGCGCGACGAGGAACTCATCGTCGACATCGATCTGTCCAGCTTCGGCCTGCCGTGGGAGGACTATAAACGCGATGGCGAAGCCGTGCGCGAGGAGTACGCTCACGTAGCGGACAATCGGTTCCACGCCGGCCGCAGTAAGTTTCTGCGGCAGCTGCTGAAGCGCCCACACTTTTGTTTCACCGAGTTCTTCCGCGCCAGACACGAAGACATCGCGCGGCGCAATATCGAGCGCAGCCTGCGAGAGTTGGCTTGAGGATGCGGCCAGGGGGTTGTGTATAGCGGGTTCAGCCGGTGTCGCTGAGGTCGATCGACGGGTCTAGCCCGCATTTCTCACCACGACGACGGCGCTGGCTTGATCTTTGATTCCACAACGCATTTTCTTCTTCTCGGAAATACGACCTGTATTCCTCGTTTCAGAAAATGCCTGGTGAAATCAAATCTCTGCGCGATCATCTCGCCCCGTGGTGAGAAATGCGTGCTAGGAGCAATTGATCAAGACTCCGCCACGCTATACACCACCGTCGGCACTTCCCTGCCCCGCACTTGCACCTCGCCTTTTGGCTCGAAACGAAAACGCTCCGGCCCGGCCAGCTCGCGGGTCCTCTCCGAAACGATGATCTGTGTGCCGTAGTCCTTATTGAGTTGCTCCAGACGCGCGGCCAGATTCACGTCGTCGCCGTGCACGGTATAACCCAAGCGGTCACCCGTCCCCACCAGGCCGCCGACTACCAGGCCGCTGTTGACGCCAACCCGGGTGTTGAGCGTCACACCATCGCCAAACTTGCGGCCGTGCACTGCCTGCTGTATCGCCAGCGCCGCACTGACCGCGTTGGCCGCGTGGTCAGTGTCCGATTTGGGCATGTTGAAGGTCGCCAAAATCGCGTCCCCCTGAAACTGATTGATCACGCCGCCGAAACGGTCGATCGGCTCGGCGATCGCCGCGAAGTATTCATTGAGCGTCTTGATCAGCTTCTCCGGCGCAAGCGTTTCGCTGATGTGCGTGAAACCAGCGATGTCGGTGAACAGAATCGTGGCCTCACGCACCTCGCCTTGACCTGCCACCACTTCTTCGTCCGCGGCCTTGATCTGCGCGGCCACCTCTGTCGGCACAAAACGCGAAAGGTCCTGCGCGGCGCTGCTATCCACGACCGATTGCACCAGCAGGCTACGGGCGCGCGCGATGGCGACCGACAGAATCGCGGTGACCAGCAGTATGGCGATGATTTTGTTCACCTCGGCGCCGAGCAGCACCCGGTTCTGCGTCAGGTACTCCACATAGTCGTGTGTGACCACGTAGCCGTACGGATCTGCGTTGATCGCGTACCAGGTCATGGCGAGCCAGCCGCAAGCCGCCACCAGTCCTGCCAGTAGCACGAACCGCACCTGAAAGCGCAGCGCACGCATGGCGATAAAAATGAAGACATAGAGCAGCAGAGGCGCCTTCAAGTAAAACGCCGCCGGCTGTTGGTATTGAATGTGGAAACTCCAGATCAAACCGAGCAGCAGCGACATATCGATAACAACTGAAAGATAAAGCATCCAGTCCGGCAGGCGCCTGCGGTGGGCGATCAGCAGCCGGCCTACCGTGAACAAAAAATACGCACCCAACGCCCAGGGAACCGGGACGATCTCGG
The DNA here is from genome assembly GCA_051008635.1 of Gammaproteobacteria bacterium. Lineage (GTDB taxonomy): Bacteria > Pseudomonadota > Gammaproteobacteria > JBPCXK01 > JBPCXK01 > JBPCXK01. Next base: position 498 of record JBPCXK010000516.1, on the reverse strand, counting down.
CATCTTCGGAAAAAGTCTTGGGCGACAGCGCATAAAGCGTCGCCCAGGTGATTACTACCAACAATTGAATTCGGCCGATGAGTATTTCGCTGGCTTGTTGCTGAACGCGAATACGCTCGCGCACACGCGCGGGAATGCGCGCGTCCGACGAGCTCGTCGCAAACAAGTCTCTGTAACGGCGCAAGGCGACGGCAAGAGCCGATGGCACAGCGCCGCCGAGCGGAAGTCTACCTGCAGTAATGGAGCGTTTGTTAGACAATGATCAGGACCGCAATGTTTGTCGTGTATGACCGGTCTAAAGGTGTTATAACCGCCCACTGGCGAATAGTAAACCAGCTCCTGGATAGACCATTAACAGGCGTAAATGCTGACAAAACAGGCTAGACTTGTTCTGCAAAAGTACAATAACCACACAACCACACCGCACCCCTCGTGTTGACGACGCACGCCCGGCAAGCACCGCCGTGCAGCGCCGGGGCCTGTGCCCAGGTGGAGGAG
>JBPCXK010000515.1:0-4722 GCA_051008635.1 Gammaproteobacteria bacterium | reverse complement strand
CCGGCGGTGTCACCGCGTGCGGCTCGTTCGACTTGTTATTCGACGGCGCCGCCAACGGTTACGGCAGCGAAGCCATGGACGGGCTCACGTCGTGCGGTAGAGACAGGCGTTATCGCTTTCGGGGATCCAAGACGGTCCCCGAGACATCTATGTAACGCAGATTTTTCGCCACGTTGTATTCGGCGCAAGACTCGGCGGCGTGCTTACAACAAACTGTACCGGCCTTTGTAGTGCCGGCCCCGGCAAAGCCCTGCGCGCCGCGGTTGTTGGTTGTGGCCTGGCGAAACGTGTCGAGGACATGTGCGTCCGTACGTGGCGACACTGAGCCCATCTAGCGACACAGTCCCGCCATAGCCGGACAGGAACAAACCGTACGATAGCTGCATCGACGATGGTACGGAGGTGCTGCACATGCGTTCGATTACTGCTCCAGGGCGAAAAGCCCACGTTTTCTCAGGTGAGACAAGACGACCCGCGCCTCGTGGGGCGCGATGGGCGCCCCACACCGGAGATCCACCGGCTCCCTCGATGCGGTCCCCGGACGCAGGAATTTTCTTTTTGAGTGTTGTCGTGCTCATCCTGGTTCCGCTCGTTTCCGAACGCGCGCACGCTGAAGAGCTCTACGTCGCGCCTGACGGCACAGGCGACGCCTGCACGCAGACCAACCCCTGCCGCCTCGATGCAGGGATGGACGCGGTGCGGACCGGCGGTGAGGTCATCCTGCTCGACGGAACCTACATCGACCAGGTCGTCAGCCCTCGCCGTCCCGGGGTTACCGTGCGAGCGAAGAACCGACACGCCGCTGTAATTCGCGGCAGCAGCCCTACCTCACTGGTCTCACTGGTCGAGATCAGTCACAGCAATACGGCGATCGTCGGGCTGCGACTCGACGGCCAGAAAGGCACGCGGGCCGCCGGGATCCGCTTCATGAACGGTGAATACAAGGACATTCGCATTGAAGGGAACCGAATCCAGTTCTTTGGGAACGCAGCCATGAGTATCGGGGGGAACCAGAGGCGCTCGACCATCGAGAACGTCATCGTGTTCAACAACATCATCGAGGAGACGGGCTACGACCGATTCGGGGAGGGCATCTACATCGGTGCCAACACACCGGTCGAGGGCCGCTACGTACGCAACGTCGAAATTTACGCCAATGAGTTCCGCAATTTCACCGAGAATGCGGTGGACTGCAAGGACAACACGTTCGACGTGCGGATTCACCACAACGACATCGCCAACCAGATCCCGGACCGAGGAACAGGCTCCCGCGGAAACTTCGGCACGATCTCGTGCGCGGGCGTAAATCACCAGATATTCCAGAACCTGATCTATAACGTGCAGGCTGGGCTCGGCGCCTTTCGGCTCGGCAGCTGGGCCAATATCCGGGTGTACGAGAATATTGTGGAGAGGACGCTCAACACGCGGGATGTTGTAACACACAAAGGTGACCAGAGCCTGCCCAACCCGACGCGCGTGGAGTCGAACTACTTCCGCGACCTGAGCGGCAACAACGTGGTATCGGCGTCCGGGCTGGTGGTCGAGGGAAACTTCGGGCTCGACCTCCCGATCAGCGACCTGGACTTCGACGCAAAGAAGAGCAAGCTTCTGGCCGAGATCGCTGCGCTCCGAGCCGGCGAGGCCCCAACAAAGGACACGACCCCAGCTGCACCCAAAAACCTGAAAGTGAACTGACGAAGAAAACCAGCAACCGTTCGATGCAATCGAGAGCCAATACCTGCTCATGAGCCAACAAACGAGCCTGCTGGTCAATTGAAACGTCGTGCGAGCATTGCGCCCGCACCCCGGAGTTCGACTACGCGGTCAATTACGGCTTCGAAAAGTCGCCCTCAGTTGTTATTCGAGGTCGCCGCCAACGGCTACGGCAGCGAAGCCATGGACGGGCTCCACGTCGTGCGATAGAAGCAGGTGTTATCGCTTTCGGAAAATTATGGCGGTCACCGAGACATCTATGTAACCCAGATTATTCGCCACGCCGTCTTCGGCGGAACACTCGCGGCGTGCTTACAACAATCTGTACCGGCCTTTGTAGTGCCGGCCCCGGCAAAGCCCTGCCAGCCGCGGGTGTTGGTTGTGGTCTGGCGAAACGTGTCGAGGACATGTGCGTCCGTACCCGGCGACACTGAGCCCATCTAGCGACACATTCCAGCCACAGCCGGACAGGAACAGACCGTACCATCGTCGATGCAGCAATGGGCCTGGGCGGAGGACAGGAAATCGGACGTGGCGTAAGCGAAGTGCTCGTGGCTGCGCGCGCAAGCGCGACGACGTTCCCCTCTCCACAGCCACCAAGAGGAAATCAATCGATGTATTTGTCGCCGAGTCTGCGCACCATCTGCGCAATCTGTTGCTCAGGGGTCGTTGCCGCAACGCCTTCCATCGCTGAGGCGGCGACGCGTCACGTCACCGACTCCGGTCGGGGCAGCGCGTGCACTCAGAGTCGTCCCTGTTCACTCTCAACGGCTGTTTCAGATGCCTCAGCAGGGGACACGATCCGCGTACACAGCGGTATCTATACTGCCGCCGTCGAGATCCGTAAATCAGGCCAGCCGGAAAGCCCGATAATCATTGAGGGAGTGGCTGGAGCAGTTATCACATCGCCCAATCGCAACAGCAACGGCGCTTTTACCTTTCAGTGGGGCGCGAGCCACTGGATTGTACGCAATCTCACATTCGACGGACTGGGCCAAAACACCGCGCGGTCCGCCATTCATATAAATCCTGGATCCTCCGATATTCAGATCATTGGCAACACGGTGCGCGACTGGGGCGGCCATGAAAATCTGTATCTATGGCCAGGTGGCGTACGTCTCCAAGCGTTCAATGGGGTAATCGACAACATCGTCATCAAAGGGAATACGATGATCGGAGTTCGTGGCCCCGCAGTTCACGTCACGCGAATGTCGACCAATGTAATCATCGAAGACAACGATATAAGCGAATCACGATGCGCAAAAGTTAACTTCGATCCCTCGGCTCCCAGTCCCGTCATCAGATATCGTAAAGAGGGCATAAAGATTGGCGGGACAAACCCCGCAGCAAATACATCTGTGGTAATTCGTAACAATAAAGTTCACGACTTCGCGCCCGCTAGCAACTGTCAGTCAGGACTGCATGATAGCAACGGCATCTATTGCGATGTTGGCGCCACCCATGGCCTCATTGCCGGCAATCATGTTTACAACATCAGGGGAGGACGCTCCTCCAGTGGTATACACGTGGAGTCTAGATGTCACAATTGGAAAGTCGTCAACAACCTTGCATCCAACATCAAGGAAGGCGTGCGACTGCGAAATACAAACAATTCCTCCGTGATCAACAATACCATTCACGATGTCGATATTGGTTTATTCATGGTCGGCAATAGCAACGGCGCTCAAACAAATGCGGTGATCAGGAACAACATTTTTTCCGATATCAATGATGTCGGTATCAAAGTGCAAGGCCCAAACGCAGAACAGGGAAGAAATATTTATGACCACAATTTGTTCCATCTGCCAAGCAAAACCGCCGGAATCGGGCTATGGGGCAACACGAGATATTCAAAGTTGCAACTGACTGCTTGGCGCAATGCGTGCGCTTGCGACGAAAACTCGCTGCTCGAGGATCCGCGACTCAATGTTACAAATGCTTCGATCAGCGAAGGTTTTCATCTAACGGCTGAGAGTGCTGCGATAGATGCCGGTACCGGTGCCGATGCACCCGGCAGTGACTTCGATGGCGAAGCACGCCCACAAGGCAAAGCGTACGACATCGGGGCTTTTGAGTATGGGGGTACTTCGAGTACGCGGCCGCCTGTTGCGCCAACGGGACTGACGGTGTCGTCGCGTTGAATCTCATGGTTCGATCAATTGCAGGTTCGCGGGCGCGTTGAGAAACGTGACTGTGGTTTCGCTTGCCGCGATCCGGTAAACCGGTGCTCACCTACCCCCAGGCATCGTCTCGGGTGGAGCATCGAAGTGCATTGTATGGTCAGTTACGAACGGCTTGCCGTCAGTTGCCGCCCGTCTGCTCGGCGATCCACTTTTCGTAAACCAACTGGACGCTTTTTCGCGGCAACACGGCATTGGCAATGCGCTTGACGTTGGGAAACTCGTCCACTGACGGTTGCCCCCGTGACGTCTTTAGCCACGTGGTCAGCATGAACAGATAGATGTCGACGGCACTAAACCGCTCGCCCAGAACCCATTCGTTGTCGCCAATCTGGTCGTCGATGACTTTCCACGTTTCCCTCAACCGCCGGTTGCCACGTCTCTGGGCACTCGGCTCATCGGCTGGGGTGTCGGCGAAGCGGTCAGGATAGTAGTTGAGCTGAAAGGCGTTCTGAACGGAGTTGGAGAAATACACCAACGTCTGCAGATACAGGCCCCGTTCCGGATCGTTAACGGCGGGCGCCAGTTTCGCTTCTGGATGGCGATCGCACAAAAACACGGTAATGGCAGCGCACTCGTACATGGCGTTGTCATCCCAAACGAGGACCGGAACCCAGCCGTTGGGGTTGAGCGCCAGTTGTTCCGGCGGGCGGGGCTCGTCCATAGAAATTGTCGATTGGATTAGCTCGTAGGGCGCGCCGATTTCTTCCAGGATCACCCGGATCCCCATCGCCGCGCTCCCCAGTGCATAGAACAGTTTGTACGCCATCAACTTCTCCTTTCGTAGAGGGTTGTAGGACGCAGCCGGCCACAGGACTGTACCTAGCTT
>JBPCXK010000514.1:0-8878 GCA_051008635.1 Gammaproteobacteria bacterium | reverse complement strand
CAGGGACCGCATTTTTGTGTTCAGACGGGGGGATTGGAGGGTTCGTGGGTTTTTGTGTTGGCGTTGGTGGGGGGGTGGGGGGGGGGGGGGGGGGGGGGGGGGGGGGGGGGGGGGGGGGGGGTGGGTGGGGGGGTGGTGCGGAGGCTAATGTCCTAGCCGGCCGGGCGCTAAACCCCAGGAAGGGGCTGGCGCCCGGCGGCGCCATCAGATGGCGGGCGACGTTTTTACCGTCGATTCCGAGGCCGCGCGCCAGCGCTGCAGCGTTCAGCAGCAGGTAGCAGGTTGTTGCACCGGCTACGCGTGGCTGATCAAAGGCGCCGGCGCCAATCCCTTGCGAAGCCGCTCCCGCAAAAACAGGCAGCTGCCTCCCGCACTGATTGCACAGAACGTCTCGAGTCAAGCGGAAAACCGCTTGAGCACGTTGTCCGTAATCCGCGAGATGTTGTTGTCATAGTTGTTGTGCGACAGACTGCCACAGTAGGTAATCGAGCCGACCGAGAACACAGCGCCGTTGTCTGGCGTTTCGAAATACGCCATGTCTGCGCGGATGAGTTTTTCCTTGGGCTCGCCCGGCCAGGTCAGCAAGTGCGTCAACTGCTCTTCCGGGACCAGCACGAAGTGTTCGGCGTACCTGTCAGAGCTGGCGAGCACGATGATGTTGTCGGGTGAACCCAGCATGCGATCGACCCGGTCAAGTTCGAAGCCGGCCGCGCCGTTGCCGCTGAGACCGAAGTCGCCGAGGATTTCATCGTCTACGCCCGCGAAGATCCACGCGGCGCGCGGATCGGCCGCGCCCGGCGCCCTACGGTAATACGTGCCCTCGAACTTGCCCTGGCCCGAAAAGCCTACGCCGGCGAGTTGTTGCGGCGGCCTGCCGTTGCGCCGCCATAGACCGCCGTATTGTCCGTCGAAGGCGTTGTAATATTCGCCGGGCTCGGCGGCCCAGGCGCGAATGCCGCCTTCGGCGCGGCGGATCTCCACCATGCCGGGCAGATCGGGATGCACGGCCACGCGCCAGTAAAAGCCATTGCCCCCGAGGTACATCAGGCGCCCGCCGCCATCGACATAGGCCTGCAACGCGTCGAGCGTTGCGGACGTGTGATATTCCGGATGCGAAGGCGTGAGCACGGTTTTGTAGGGAGTGATCAAGGCAACGCCTTCGTCGTGCAAGTCCTCGTCGGTGATGACGTCGAAGGCGTAGCCTTTCGTCTCGAGCCAATCGATGAGATGCGTGTCCGCTGGATAATGACGCAGTCCGGAGCCGGTAAAAGGTTCGGCAAATGTCACGTAGCCTGAGCGCATGGTGATCATCGGCCGCAGGCGCGAGGCGTAGGCAATGCCGCTGCCGTCGCTGTGGACGTTATAAGTGGAAAAGCCGTAGTCGCGATGCTCGTCGGGCGTCCACGGCCGCGCGTTCCACGCGTTCACGCGTCGACGATAGTCATCGTCGGTATTGTTACGCGCGTGGTTGCCGTAGACGGTGTAGGTGAACGTTGAGGCCAACAGGCAAATATCGGCCTGCTTGTGGCCACGCTTTGGCCGCACGAAGATCGGAATCATGTCTTCGGCGTCGCCGCAGCGCAGCCGCATGGCGTAATAGCCGCTTCTCAGATCGTCGGGTACCGTGAATGTGAAATCGGTATCCCACTTGCAGTCATAGATGTCGTCGTCGTGAAAGTGAATCGCGCCATAAAGATGCGGCGCGTGTCGCCAGCACATCTCTTCACCATGCCAATCGGAGCCGGTCACGGCGCGCGCCGGCACGTTTACCAGCTCGCCGTGCAAGCCATGCGGGCCGGCGTCAGCGATGCGCTGGCTCGACATGCCTTCGGAAAAATCCCAGGCGGCGATTACGCCGCTGGTGTGCTCGCCGCGCGCGGCCGCGATAATCGCGCCCTTGTCCAGCGCCTTTGAGACGATGGCGGGACGTTCAAGCTTGCCGTTGTAGTGTCCGGTCACGGGCGCGCCGCCCATTGCCGCGATGTGTATGTCGTTGGCTGCGTTCAGCGCGGGCGCAAAGTCGATTTTTTTCTCGACGGTCGCTGTGTCATCCGCGCCGAAGGAAGACCGCAGCGGCGCCTGGCCCACCCTGAGCGCGCCACTGTCGGGATCGAAACTGGCCCACACCCGGTACCAGGCGCGGGCGCGCAGGGGCTTGCCGCTGCTCAGCGTTGTCCTGGCTTCGACGTCGCCAGCGAGCGCGCAGGCGCATCCCCGATCGTCAATTACGAGCGCGATACCGGATCCGGAAGCCAGGTCGAGCATGCTGATGATGCCCTGCTGGCCCTTTTGCGGTGTGGTCGGCCACACGGTTGCGACAAGGGTGATGGCGGTCAGGCCTTTTGCGGCCGGAGGATGTTCGACATGCGCGTAAGAACCCAGATGCACGGACTGCATGCGCGACGGATATGATCCGGAAAAAGTTCCGGACAGGTCTTGTTCTTTTATGCCGGGCCCGGCGGGATTGGGATCACCATGAATGACGCGTACCAGATGCGCGTCGAACGGCGCCGCGGCCGTGCTGCTGATCTTGAATGCAATGGTGTCGCCCGGGGCCGCCGAAAACCGGTCAGCGTAGCCGGTCAGGGGAAGCATGTTCGACTATTCCTCATACAGTCTTTGTTCGAAATGGATCAATCGCCGCGAATTCGATCGAGTGTTATTCATTGAGAAAGAAGTATCCGAAAAAGTAAGTCCCGGCTGCCGCAAGCGACGCCGCGAAGACAAGCAACCAGACACCAGGCGCGCTCTTTTCGGCGCTCCGGTCGACGGGCGGGTCGTGCGACATGTAGCGATCGACTTCATCTTTGGCGTCTTTCAGCCCCAGCCCCTTGGCGGCGCGGAGCAGCTTTATGGCCTTGATCTTGTGCCCGTCACGCAGCGCCGCCAGCACGTCCCCCGGTAGTTGATCTGGTCTGCTTTTTTCCATGGCGCGAAGTTGTGGCGTTGTTCCAGAGGCAGGTTGCCACACTTGTCCAATCTGTCCAAGACCGGCGCCGGGCCGGCAATACATCGGTTTTGTTGCCGGTCTTCTCGATGAGGGCGTCTGGTCTGGTACTTCCTGCCAGCCGTAAGATGCGTTTCAGCTATAATTTCCGGTTCCGGCAGAAAACAGGTGACTATAGCCGAAGGTGCAGCCACGCGTTGCGCATCTGCGTAATCAAGTCGAACGAGACGATTGATGATCCAGCAAAAGATCCTGACGCTGACGATTCTGTTACTCATAGTGGCGCCTTGCGCGCACGCGCAGAAGTCGGACATCGACGCTATGCGCGCGTGGATTCAAGAGATGAAGGAGGCGGACCGAGGCCCCTTTCGACGGATCCGCTGGTTCTGTCAGGACGGCGAAATTCTGCCGCCGGAGCCGTACGCATGCAGACCGCACGGTGGGGGGGTGCAGCACGGGGAGTGGAGCAAGAACACCAGGAAGATCCGCACGGCGGGTTATTTGATTGCCAATCTGCTGGCCTCGGTGGACAAACGGATACTCACCGACAAACCTGAGCGTGCGGACCTGTTCAAGCAAATTCTGCTCGAACAGTTTTTGATCTCGGTCGACAACGGCTGGATCATGCGCAAGGCGCAGTTTTACCGCGGCGCCATTCAGGGCGAAGACGAAAGGCGCGTCGCGCGGGATGTGTTGCGCACGCTGGCCAGGAATCCCGCTTGGGCCAGGCAGGGTTATTTGCCACTGCGCACCGGCGCGCGGCTGCTGGCGCACGGCGCCGACACCGGCTCGGTCTCTGAAGTACGGCAGCTTTCCACCGGCCTGGCCGAGCGTGATTCCGGTTTTCAGAAGCTGCGCAACAAGATCCACGGTGCGCCGGACAAGGACGACGCCCGGCGCGTGCGCGAGTATGCGGCCAATGTCGCAAGCGAAGCCCTCAAAAAAGACTACGAGCTGCTGGCCGAATCGATAGACAAGGTCTACAACGCATCGCTGTTATCGGAGATCATCGCACGGCTCGCCAAACGTCAGGCGCGCCAGCCGAAACTCGCCGAATTGCTCAACGCGGGCGTGTTCGCCCTGGAGTCGGTGGAGGATCCGCAGGAGCGGCTGACCGAGACCGCGCGCCTGCTGATTGCGCTGCGGTATTTTTTGCCGCAGATCAGGGGCACGAAAACGGCGCTCGATGTGGTCGATCTGGGACTGGCGCTGGAGCTCGAACACTTCGTCGCCGCCACCGCCTTGCGCGAGCGTCTGCCCCAGGCGACGCGTAGCGAGCGCATCGAGTGGCTCGCCGCCAGCGCAGGGGCGATTTTCGGCGCGGGCCTGATATCGGCGCGCGAGCTCAAGGAATTGCGCGACACCTTCGGGCGTTTACAGGGCACGGACATTGCCTTACAGGTGTACAAGTCCGAGCTCGACTATCTGGCGCGGGTGCCGGGCTGGGGCAGTCAGCGCATGCGCCAGCATTTCGGCGCGACCATGGACAAATTTGCCGAGATCGAGCCGCTCGCCAACCTTTATATACAGGATCAGCTTCGCAGCAGCCCCTTGTTGTTCTTCTCCGTCGTGCTCGACAGTCTGCTGCGGGACGCCAACCGGCTCGCGGGCGTGCGTCACGAAATCTTCGGCGAGGAAGTCGGCGCCGGACTGCGCAGCCTGAACCCGGGCCTCGCGCGCGGCACGTTGCAGCTCGATCCTGGCGAGGAGACCGCCAGCTTCGATCGCGATGGTATTTATCTGTTGCCGGAAACCATCGCCGAGCTGCCACCCGTTGCTGGCATACTGACCGCGGGCGAAGGTAATCCCTTGTCGCATGTTCAGTTGCTCGCGCGCAATCTGGGTATTCCCAATGTGGGCGTCGATCAAGGCGTGATCCCCAAACTCGAATCGCACGCCGGACAGCCGGTGTTCCTCGCGGTGAGCCCAGCGGGCTCGGTGCAGGTGGTTAGCTACAGCGACGAGTTCGAGGATTTGTTCCGCGAGCAGGACAGCAGCGTTGCTATGCTGATCAGCCCGGACCTCGACAAGCTGGACCTCGACCAGCAGGATTTCGTGCCACTGAGTCAGCTTCGCGCAGACGATTCGGGCCGCACTGTCGGCCCCAAGGCCGCCAAGCTGGGCGAGCTTTATCATCATTATCCGGAAGCGGTAGCCGATGGTCTGGCGATACCGTTTGGTGCGTTCCGCAGGTTGCTGGATCAGCCGAGGCAGGACGGACAGACCATCTTCGAGTGGATGGTGTCGCAGTACGCCATGTTGCGCGAAATGCCCGATGCCTCGGAAGAACGCGAACAAGCCACGCAGGCGTTTCGTGCGCAACTGCAAGACACGATTTTGCAAACCAACTCCGGAGGAGAGTTCCGCCGCAAGCTGCGCGCGGCAATGGAAGCGGTCTTTGGCGCGAACGGCACTTACGGGGTGTTCGTGCGTAGCGACACCAATGTGGAGGACTTGCCGGGCTTCACGGGTGCGGGCTTGAATCTGACCGTGCCGCATGTCGTCGGCTACGAGAAACTGTTCGAGGCCATCTCCAGGGTATGGGCGTCGCCATTCAGCGAGCGGGCGTTTGCCTGGCGCCAGGGACAGATGGACAAGCCCGAGCATGTGTATCCCGCCGTGCTGATCATGCGCAGTGTGCCGGTGGAGAAATCCGGCGTCATGGTGACGCGCGATATCGATTCCGGTGACCCTGACTGGATCTCGCTGGCGGTCAACGAAGGGGTGGGCGGAGCCGTCGACGGGCAGGCGGCTGAATCCCTGCGCGTGAGTATAACAAGTGGCGAGATGCGGGTGCTGGCCTCGGCGACCGCGCCGTTGCGGCGCATTCTTAAACGTAAGGGCGGCATCGCCAGGGTGCCGGTGAGTGGCGAGCCCGCGGTGCTCAGTAAAGATGAAATTGCCCGGCTCATCGCGCTGGCGCGGGAGTTGCCGGAGCGATTTCCGCCCATCGTCGACGCGCAGGGCAAACCGGCGCCGGCGGACATAGAATTCGGTTTTCTGGAGGGCAAGCTCAAACTGTTTCAGATACGCCCGTTTCTGGAGAGCGCGGACGCGCGCGGCAGCGACTTTCTCAATAGCCTCGACGAAAACCTGCAGCTCGAGGCCACTGTTGACATGCGCGGGGTGCCGCAGGCGTGATCAGGATTGTGCTCTTCGTCGCGATTGTGTGCTGCTGCGAACCGGCAGCGGCCTATCCGCTGGATGGCTACGAACAGACCGGTATCCGCCGCGTGGAAGCCGCGCGGCTTGCCGTGCTGGGCGAGATGCGTGGGCGCAAACAACCGCCTGGCGCGTTGCTGCCGACCGCCGAGGTGGATTTGCGGCTGCTCCAGCATCCGGATTTCGATCTGCCTGAACCGGACGCCGAGTTTACGTCACAAATACGCAAGATTCTGGGTCGCAAGAAAGGCCGTTACGGCATTGCCGTGCTGGATGTCTCCGATCCATCGCAGCCACGGTACGCCGAGCATCGCGGCGTGTCTGTGCAGAATGTGGGCAGCGTTGGCAAGATCGTGCCCGCGCTGGCGGTGTTTCAGGCGCTGGCGGATATCTATCCCGAGGATATCGACGCGCGCCGGCGCGTGCTGCGCGAGACTATCGTCACGGCTAACGATTTTATCCGCGTCGATCATCATGAGGTGCGGCTGTGGAACCCTGAAACCGGCAAATTGCGCTATCGCGAGCTGCATGTCGGGGATCAGGGGTCCTTGTGGGAGCACCTCGACTGGATGCTGTCCGCCAGCTCCAACGCGGCAGCGGCGATGGTGATGCACGAGGCCATGCTGCTGGTGCACAACGGGCGAGAGTATCCGGTCGCGGCAGAGGAAGCGGAGCGGTTTTTTGCGGAGACGCCAAAGGCGGAGCTGAAAGCGCTGTTCGAGCGTACCTTCCTCGAACCCATCACACGTAACGGTATGAATCTCGAACAGCTGCGTCAAGGCAGTTTTTTCACGCGCCATGGTAAACGCACAGTGCCCACGGGCCTGAGCAGTTACGGTACGGCACGGGAACTGGTGCGCCTGGCCCTGCGTATGGAGCAGGGCAGGCTGGTTGATGGGTTCTCCAGCCGGCAGATCAAGCGCTTGCTGTATATGACCGAAAAGCGTATCCGCTACGCCTCGTCACCAGCGCTGGCGCAGTCCGCGGTGTACTTCAAGTCGGGATCGCTTTATGGCTGCGAACCGGAGGAAGGTTTTGTTTGCAGGAAATATCACGGCAACGTGCGTAACTACATGAACTCGCTCGCCATCGTGGAAACCCCGGCCGGGCAGAACCGGATGGTGTATCTCACGACCATGATCTCTAACGTGTTGCGCAAGAACTCGGCCGTGGATCATCAAACGTTCGCCACGCGTGTGCATCGTCTGCTGGAGAAGCGCAACCCCGATGCCACAGGCACGCAGGAGCAACAACACGCGTTCGGGGAGAATCTGATAGGCTATGCGGAAAAGCGCAAGGCGCGTTTGCTGATCGTCGATACCCAGTCGGCGTTGCTGAGACTCGGGTTTGAAATCGGCGAGGTCGACGGCGAAGTGGGCCGAAAGACCCGCGCCGCGATCAAGAAATTCCAGCGCGCGAATAAACTGAAGGTAAACGGCGAGCCGTCGCAAACGTTGCTCGAGCATTTGCGGCAGGCGTCGGCGCCCGAGGGAACAGCCGAAGAGAAAGGGATTGAATAGCTCTGCGTCCATCAGCCCCGCGCGCCGCGCGACGATTCTGTTCGCGAATTTCTTTTTGATTATCCTCGCCTACTATCACGTCAAGCCGGCGAGCCGCTCGCTGGCCATCGAATACATCGGCAGCGACAACCTGCCGTATGTCTGGATCGGCACCGCGTTGTTTCTGGGCGTGCTGGTCGGTTATTACCATCGCCTGGTCGAGCACTACGATCGCCGGAATGTAGTGCTGGCGACGTGCGTGGCAGTCATGGCTTTGCTGGTGTTGTTTCGATTCTGGCTTAGCACCGAGAGCACGGTGGCGGCTGTCGCGTTCTATATCTTTGTCGACATCTTCTCCGTCGTCCTCGTCGAACAATTCTGGAGTCTGACAAACACTGTATACACCACGGACGAAGGCAAGCGTTGGTATGGCGTGATTGCCACCGGCGGCTTATTGGGCGGAGTGGTCGGCGGCAGCGCCGCAGCGCTGGTGTTGCGGACTACGCCGGCGACCACCGAGGACATGTTGCTCATTGGGGCCGGGATTCTGATTTTGGTGTTCGCCTTGAACCTGGCTATGGCCAGGCTCGGCGTGTACCGTGAAGCGCCGATCGCCGATCCGCCTATAGTGGCCGAGGGTGGTTGGCGCACGTTGCTGCAGAGTCGCTATCTGTTTCTCATTGCGGCGACCCTGTTGCTCGCGCAGCTCGTACAACCTTTGGTCGAGTATCAGTTCATCAAGACCATCGAGGCGACGTACGTCGAGAAGGATCTGCGCACCGCGTTTCTATCGACTTTTTTCGCAGCCATGGGTCTGATCTCGATCGGCGTTAACCTTACGCTGACGCCGCTCATTCACCGCACGCTCGGGGCAATCGCGGGACTGCTGGTGCAGCCGGTTATGGTGATGTTTTCTTCACTCGTTTTCATGGCGCAGCCGGTGCTGTGGGCAGTATCGATGCTCAAGATAAGCGATCGCGGCGTGTCTTATTCGATCAACCGCGCGTCCAAGGAACTGCTCTATGTCCCCATCGATCCCGTGCGCACCTATCAGGCCAAGGCGTGGATCGACATATTCGGTTATCGCGCCTTCAAGGTGTTCGGTTCGCTGATCATTCTTGCGCTGCAATGGCTGGCGGCCGGCGTAGGGCTGGTGCACTTCAGCTGGCCGGTGTTAATCATCTGCGTGATTTGGTTTGTCGTGATCGCCTCGCTCGCCCAGGAGTATCGCTCGGTCTCCTCGCGTCCGCTGACAGCGTCCCAAGCCGCC
>JBPCXK010000513.1:0-8984 GCA_051008635.1 Gammaproteobacteria bacterium | reverse complement strand
ACACCCACCCCTGGCCTGACACGCGTTTTCGCCGTTATCACCCGAGGCAGGAGCCGTATGCGGGAATTCCGCACGTACGGATCTGTGCGGGGGGCGCCCCGTGAGGGGCGTTCCTACCGCGACTAGGGTTCTGTGCTAGCTTCTGTGATGAAACTAAAGTTTACAAAATAACTACTATGGAATATGATGTCAACCTTTGGTAAAGGAGAGCCGACATGTTTGGACAGCGATTAAAGCTGGCCCGCAAGAAAGCGGGGCTCTCGTTGGATCGACTGGTTGAGGCCATTGGCGGTGTCGTGACCAAGCAAGCGTTAAGCAAATATGAGCGCGACCAGATGATGCCGAGCACCGATGTGTTGATGGCCCTGGCAAAGGCACTCGACGTGACCCTGGAATACCTGCTGAGTGACCAAGTCGCCGGGCTTGAGGGCGTCGACTTTCGTAAAACCGTGCGAACCAGCGCGAAAGAACGAGCGCGGGTAAAAGCAAGCGTCATCGACTGGATGGAACGATATCTTTCCATAGAAGAAATCCTGGAGCTTCCAAGCGCTGAATGGCGTTGCCCGACTCTAAAGCATGCGAAATTGCGTTCCGTCGAGCACGCGGAACTTCTAGCGACAGAACTGCGGGAAGCTTGGGATCTTGGAGAAGACCCGATTCCAGACATGACCGCGTTGTTGGAAGACAACGGAATAAAAGTCTTGATGCTCGAATTACCGAACAGCGTTTCGGGACTCACTTGTTTGGCGACTCGTAGCGATGGTCGCGACCCGTTGCCAGTGATCGTTGTGAATCATAATCACAACCTTGAACGTCGACGATTCACCCTAACGCATGAGCTGGCGCATCGAGTGTTCAATCTGCATGACGATCTTTCGGATCGCGACGAAGAGAACGCGGCCCAGCGATTCGCGGGCAGCTTTTTGATGCCTGCGGATCGTCTACGTCGAGAGGTGGGTGAACATAGAGGAAAAATCGGTTACCAAGAGTTTGTCTATCTGAAGCGCATGTATCGTGTCAGTGCGGCAGCGTTGGCAGTGCGGCTCAATCAGATCGGAGTGATTAATAAGTCTATCCTGTCGACTTTATTTCAAACCGTGGGACGAACCTGGCGATCCGAAGAGCCTGAACCAATAGAAATTGAAGATCGGCGAGGCGAGTACGAGCGGCCTAAGCGATTTCAGCGGCTGACTTTGTGGGCCCTAGCTGAAGACCTCATTAGCCCGGCAAAAGCGATGGAACTGATGCAGCTCCCGCTCAGCGAGATCAAGAAAGCGATGGGCGGCCCTGATGCACATTGTCATCAGTGACACCTCGTCCGTTATTGATCTTCACCTTGCAAAGCTCCTTGAGAGCTTTCTTCGACTTCCGCACAAGATCGTTGTTCCCAGACCGCTCTTTGAAGATGAACTGTTGTCCCTAACTGTGGCCGAAAAACGCCGCTTGATTCAGAAAGGTCTTGAGGTCTGGGACATCCCTGGTGAAGGTGTTGCCACTGCGCGGAGTTATTTCAACACGTACCGGTGGCTAAAGCTGAACGACTGCTTCGCTCTGGTAATGGCCGAATCAAATGCGCGCACGGTGCTGCTAACGGGCGACCGGAGACTAACCAATGTAGCCGTCGAGCGCGGGGTCAAAACACACGGGGTCTTGTGGGCGACAGATGAGATATACGAACATAAATGTTGTACGCCTGCCAAACTGCGTGCGGGACTTAAGCTGCTGAGCAACGATCCGTTGGTATTCTTGCCGAATGACCTGCTTCAAAAGCGTCTCCATAAGTACCGATAGTAGATTGCCAATTGGGCCTTGGCTATTTAAGTTATTGCCCAGAGACGTGTATCGCCCAAGTTCTTCAAAAATTGTCCCAAAGTTAAGGAAGTCGAAACCCCTACTAATCCCAATTTTTGTATGAGGCTGTGTGAGAACCGGCGTGTAGTCAGGAAGAACCCATTTTCAACTGCCTGCCAGTACGGCCTCGTAGCGGGACAGAATATAGTCTCCGGCCTTTATCGGAGGATATTTGGCCGGTTTCTCGGCGGAACAACAACTGGGCAGACACTCGACCTCCGTGTCATAGCCGGGCGCGGCGAAGAAGACCGTGGAACAGCGCTCGGAATGGGAGCGGTTGATAACCCGGTGTACGGTGGACACGAACTGGCCGTTGGTCCAGCGCTCGAGCATGTCTCCAACGTTAATGAGAAATGTCCCTTCGACGGGTAAGGCGTCAATCCATACTCCGCGGTTGTTCAACACTTGCAGCCCGCCCGTCGGGTCCTGATAGAGCACGGTAAAGCAGTCGAAGTCGGAATGGGCGCCGGTGCCGATCTGGTCTTCGTCTTCGACCCGGGGTTGCGGCGGATATCGCAGTAGCCGCAGTATGTCCAACGGCTTGTCGAGCATGCCGAGAAAGTAGTCTTCCGGCAGATTCAGTGCCAGCGCAAATGTCCGGTATAGCTTTGCACACAGATCGGTGATCTCGGAAAAAAAGTCCTGCACATCGTCCTTGAAGTGGGGCAGGTTCTGCGGCCACTGGTTCGGGCCGTAGAGGGGATTGCCGGCGAGGTAGTCGGGGTCATGTTCATCGATGTCGATAGCGACGTCGAATGTTTCTTTGATATCACCCTTGCTGTGTTCGTTGTTCTTCTCGCCATACAAGGGAATGTAGCCGCGGCTGAACGACGACTTGGCGATATCGATTTTCATTTTCTCGGCGGTGTCCTGAGAAAAGAACTCCCGGCTGGCGGCCAGCAGGCGATCTATTGCCTTGTGCGGAACACCGTGATGTTTGACATAGAAGAATCCGACTTCCGTGCAGGCGCGCAACACGTCTTGCGCGAGTGATCTTCGGGCACGATCGTTTGCGGACCGCATAGCGGAGAAATCGATGATCGGTATTTCCGTGAAAGCGGGCCGCTTTGACGAGAGCCCGGGAGTGGCGTTGGAAATCTTTCTTACGTCTACGCCGGTGTCGAGTGTGTTGGACATTGTTGCTGCTTCTCAGGATTCTGATGATTGTATCAACCAACGCATCCTTCAATGACGATCCTGCCGGCTGTACGCGACACCCAGGCTGCCCGGCTCGTTCGAGCCGCGGCGGCTGGTCAAGCCCGCGAGTACCAGCACGCCCAAGGTTGCCAGATAGGGCAACATCATCATTATATAGATAGGGACGTCGGCCCCGGTGGCCTGCACTCGCGGGATCAATGCCTCGATCGCGCCGAACAACAATGCGCCCACCAGTGCGAGTTTCGGTTGCCAGCGCGCGAAGATCACGAGGCCGACAGCAATCCAGCCGCGGCCGGCAATCATACCTTCGACCCAGATGTAACTGGAGGCCAGCGCGAGATAGCCACCGGCGGCTCCGCAGAATCCACCACCGATTACGACAGCCAGCAGGCGCGTTGACAACACATTCACACCGCTCGCATCGGCTGTGGCGGGATCCTCACCCGCCGCGCGTAACCGCAGTCCAGTCCGCGATCTGAACAGCACGTACCAAACCACCGCGACCAGGAGAAACGCCAGATAAGTGAGGACGTTCTGCTTGAACACAATCGGGCCAATCACGGCGATGTCCGCGAGCCCCCACCCCAGCGCTTTGAAGCCGAGCAGGGTGATGCTGACATACTCGCGCCCGAATACGCCGGCGAGGCCCGCGCCCAGGGCGACGACGATGAGACCGCTCACGACCTGATTGGCGCGCAGGTACACAGTCGCGACGCCAAACAGTGTTGCCATCAACGCGCCCGCAATAACTGATGCAGCCATGCCCAACACCGGCCATCCACTGGTCACGCTGACGATCGCCCCCGCAAGCGCGCCGCATGTCATCATGCCCTCGGCGCCGAGGTTCAACACACCGGCGCGCTCGTTGATGATCAGGCCGAGGCTCGCCAGCAGCAGCGGCGCCGCATAACCTGGCGTCGCAGCCAGCCAGTTGACGACAAACTCCATCAGCTCGTATCTCCGGCGGCGCTCGGACTGTACCGGCCCGCACTGTGCTTCTGCCGTGCGGTTAGATCGGCGTGTGAAAACGTGATTCTGTAGCGGGCAAAAAAATCGACTGCAACCACAGCCAGCAGTATCAAGGACTCGACCACGAGAATCAGCGCGAGCGGTAGCTGATAGAAGGTTTTGAGTGTATCGCCGGCGGTAAACAGTCCGGCCACGATGAAAGCCACCGGGATAACGGCAATGGGGTTGAACCGCGCCAGAAAGGCGATGAGGATGACGCTGAATGTATATCCGTGCGCGATGAATTGCGTAAGCCGGTATTCCTGACCGGCGATGATGGTAAAACCGGCAAGCCCGCACAAGCCACCCGAGATCAACGTGGCGAAGACAATCACGAGCGTCACGGGCAGTCCGGCGGCCCTGGCGCCTCGCGGGTTCAGGCCCACGGCCGTCAGATAGAATCCAAATCGACTGATCAGCATCAGATAACCCACCAGCACAGCCGCCGCCAGCGCCAGCCAGATACCACTGTGGACATGGCCAAAACCGATTCTCGCCAACTGCTCCGTTGCGGCGTCGAAGTTGGCGGTAACGGGGAAGCTGGTCGAGGGGTCGCGCCAACTGCCGTACAGGAAGTGCTGTGCCAGCAGAAATGCGACGTAGCTCAGCATGAGTGTCGATATGACCTCGTTGACCTGGAGTTTCAGGCGCAACAGGACCGGAACCCCGATCCATATGGCGCCGGCAACAACCGCTGACAACCCCATGATCCATAAGCGGATATCCGGCGGACCCACATCGTGGGTCGCGATGCCCGCAGCGGCAATCGCACCCAGCCAGACCTGACCGTCCACGCCGATGTTCCAGAAGCGCAGTTTGAGCGCGACAGCGCAAGCCAGCCCCACCAGCAAGAGCGCGGTACCCTTGGTCAGGGTCTGGGCGAGTCCGCGGCTACTCGTGAAACTGTAGAGTATGAACTCGTTGACAATGCCGCCAATATCGACGCCGCCGGCCAACAGCACGAGGACCGCCAGCAAGAGCCCCAAGCCGATCCCGCCCGCGGTACTCACCGCGTTCAACCACACCGGTGTGTGTTGCCGCGGTACCAGAGACAGTCGATCAAGCATGACCCGCCATGAGCTCGCCGATACGCGCGCGATTGGTGTCGGCCATGGAGTAGGGGCCGTGTAACACGCCGCGACTCATTACGGCGACGCGCGTCGACAGTTGCATGATCTCGTCAAGATCCTCACTGATCAGTAAACACGCTGCACCGGTTTTCACACACGCAATGATAGTCTCGTGTACCGTTTCGTACGCGCGCACATCGAGCCCCCGGGTGGGGGAGTGCGCGACCAGAACACTGGTTTGTCCATTCAATTCCCGGGCTAACAAAAGTTTTTGCGCATTGCCGCCGGACAACAGACGCGTACGCGTCAGCGGTGTGCCACCGGTGATGTCTCTGTCCGCAAAGACGCGCTCAGCTTCGTTTTTCATATCGCGACGCGACAACCACCACGGCGGTCCAAAGCGGTTATGCGGAACGTCGGTCAGCGTGAGGTTTTCGTAGGCCCTTAGTTCCGCCAGCAGCGCATAGGAGAAGCGATCCGCGGGCACCAGACGCAAGCCCCGTTGCCGGCGCTGCTTGATAGTAAGACTCGCAAGATCTTCACTGTCGATACGGATGGCGCCACCCGCCATGTCGCCCAGGCCGAATATCGCCTCAGCAAGCTCGGTTTGACCATTACCGCCCACGCCGGCCACGCCGAGAATCTCCCCGGCTCTGACCTGGAGGCTCAGGTCTGTGACAGCGGCAGTTCCATGGGCGCCGTTTATGTTGATGTTCCGGAGGTCGAGACGTACCGGAGCGTGCTCGTCTTCCGGCGGGATCTGCTCACGGCCGTGAGTGTGTATGGCTTCTCCGACCATCGCCTGCGCAAGTTCCGACTCCTTCACGGACGTCGCATCCAGGCCTTCGAGAATCACCATTCCACCGCGCATGATCGTGACCCGGTCGGCAAACCGCGTCACTTCCCGCAATCGGTGAGTGATAAGAACGACCGCCTTGCCCTGGGCGGCCATCTCGCGCAACAGGGACAAGACCGTTTCCGATTCGTCGTCAGTCAGTACCGCGGTAGGCTCATCGAGTATGAGAATGTCTGCGCCGAGCAGAATCAGCTTGATGATTTCGATCCGCTGACGTTCGGCAACCGACAACTCGTCCGTGCGCGCAGTGGGGTCGATCCCGAACCCCAGCCTGCCGGCTGCCTCGACAGCGAGCCGGGCAGCTTCGCCTGTGGAATCGATTTGCAGCTTGCTGCCGCAAGACAGCAGGATGTTTTCCGCTACCGAAAACGGCCCAACGAGCTTGAAGTGCTGATGGACCATACCGATGCCGCAGCGGATAGCGTCACCGGGGCCGGTGATGGCGACATTCTGTTCGTTTACCGACGTGCTCCCTTCGTCTGCGGTATACAAACCGCAGACGATGTTCATCAAAGTGGATTTACCGGCGCCGTTCTCACCGAGTAAGGCATGCACTTCACCCCAGGCTACCTCGAAACAAGCCCGGTCCAGCGCGACGTGGCCGTCGAACGCCTTACTGATGTTGGCGAGGCTGAGAGCAGCACCACCCACACCCGACGCCTCCTGGCTGGCCGCTGCAGTAAAAGCAGGCCGGACTATTCGGACTTCGGCATGGTCCCGATAATGCCTTCGACGAAATAGTCCATGCCCCAAAGCCCGCCGTCGTCAATCGTCTGACCCGCCGTCAGCGCGACATCACCGTCCTGCTTCTTGATCGGCCCGGTATAAGGGTTGAAGGAGCCGTCGATCATGCTCTGTCGTGTCTTCCCTATTTTCGTCCTGACATCGGCCGGCACCGCATCGCTCAGCGGGGTAACATCCGCAAGGCCGATTTCCATGCCCGCAAGCGGCAGCCCAAGGCTCTTCCAGCTCCCGTCCGTGATCCTCCTGATGAGCGGCGTGTAGTACTTGTCCCAGTGGAAGACGACTGACGTCAAATGCCCCTTCGGTCCGGCGGCGGACATGTCGTTCTGAAAACCCACCGAGTGAACACCGGCCGCCTCGGCGGCGACCACGACCGCGGTCGACGACATGTTGCATGCGACCACATCGACCCCCTGCTCGATCATCGCCTCCGCCGTTTGCTTTTCTTTCACCGGGTCATACCAGGTGTTCGCAAACGTCGCGATGACTTCGATGTCCGGATTGATCGACCTGGCGCCCAGCGCATAAGCGTTGATGTCCCAGTTCACTATGGAGACGGGGAAGCCCGCGACGATACCGATCTTGTTGCTCTTTGAAACCGCGCCTGCCGCCATGCCGGCGAGATACCAGGCTTCGTAGGTTCGCGCGTAGAATGTTTCGAGGTTGTCCGCCGAGGTGTCGCCAGCGGCATTGACGAACGCGATCTGCGGATTGGCTTTAGCGGCTTCCAGCAGGCCGTTTCCAAAACCGTAACTGGTGCCCACGATGATGTTGTATCCGCGGTCCATGTACAGATCGACAACCTGGCGCACTGCTTCCGCGGTCTCTTCCACGTCTTCCACGTAGGCGATGTCCACTCCCAGCGCTTTGGACGTCTTCTGCCTGCCGCGTTCGTGCGCCTCGGACCAGCCTCCATCGTTTTTCTGCGAAAAGTAGATGAAAGCGACTTTCGGGTCATCCTTCAGAGTGACTTCAGCATTGGCTGTGCCGACCATAAAGACAGTGGCCGCAATCGCAGATCTCAGAATCAATGACAACATGTTCTTTCTTCCTCCGTTGGTTGATACAGGTTTTGTTGTTTTACGACCGACTGGAGCTCAAGGCTCCGGCAACCCCAGGCCAAAGCGCTCGACCAGTAACCGGCGATATCGAATCGACCAGCGGTCAGCGGGAATATGATGCAGTTCCGGACCGGTTTCCAGCGGCATCTCTGGTGGCTGACTCTCCACCAGAGGCTTGTCCTCTTCGAGAATCCGCCGGGAATCCCTGATCCAGTATTCCGGATCCGGATCCCCGCTTGTGTCGGTGAGTTGCTGAAAAATCCGCGTCTCGTTTGCCGACACCGGGCAAGCGGCATCCGCGAAATAGTGGACGAAATCGGAACCCTGTACATCGACGTAGATCAATGTCGAAAAGGGGAAGGTCAGCTCATACGTGTACACGACCTCTCGTTCGTGCGCTTCCACGCCGTCCGGGAACCGATTGCCTCCCTCGACGTACTCGTAGTCGAACCGCAGACCGAAATCGGTTTCCTCGACGTCATAGTCGTGGGTCGACAGCACCGCGTCACTGCCGAAGCTGTTCATGTGCACAAACGGAAAATGCGCCTGATCATTGAAATTCTCGGCGTGCCGGGTGGCGGAGCTCCGCCATACGTCGACCGGAACATACACCTTCGCGTAGTCCGGGTTGTCGATGCCGGGCCATACGGGCAACGGCCAGATCGGCTCCGGTTTCAGACACGTCCAGACGATGCCATAGCGGATCTCGGTCTGGTAGGTTCTCAGGCACATCTTCGAAGATATTGGCGAAGTTTGATCGGGCACGGAAGGAATTTTGCGACATACACCGGCGCCATCGAAGTGTAGCCCGTGCATCGGACACACGAGGTAGTCTTCCAGCATTCGCCCGAGACTTACACGCACGCCGCGATGGGGACACTGATCTTTGGCGACCGTGACACCTTGGGAAGTACGGTAGATGACAAGTTTGACATCCAGCAGGGTTGCAGGTATCGGTTTGTCGGCAATGTCATGCACGAACGCCACCGGATGCCAGAACCCGGCCAATATATGCCAATCCTGCTCCCGAAAACCGGAGCCGCAGGGAAAGTCGGAATGTTGCTGAGCATCGCCAATTGGCAAAAACATCGCTAACCTTCGCAGTGCACCCTCGAAACACTATAATTATTACCTTACCACTGAAATCTTGTACAAAAATACCAAGAATTTTCAGCCGGCGGTCGCGCACAAGCAAGGCGGACTTTTCCACGCCTTGTCCACGGCCGCGCGCCTCAC
>JBPCXK010000512.1:0-6706 GCA_051008635.1 Gammaproteobacteria bacterium | reverse complement strand
CGAATATTCGGTGTGCAGATGAAGATGAACGAAACCGGCTGTCATGCGCGCTTTCTGAGGCCTCTGGCCCGGATATTGGGCCAGGATAGCGCGCCGGGGGACATTTCGTTACGCTCCAATATTGGTGTAGCTGACTGAGCCACCGCGTTAACCCATAGCTACGAAGCGCCCTGGCGCAATATCCGGGCAGCCGCCTTGCGCACCGGCGCGAAGCTACGGCGGTGGCACGCACAAGGTCCGATAGCGCTCAGCGCCTCCAGGTGTGTTCTGGTGGCGTAGCCCTTATGGGCGGCAAAACCGTAGCCGGGGTAGGCGTCGTCAAGCCGGCGCATTTCCTCATCCCGGTGTACCTTCGCTATTATCGACGCGGCGCTGATGGCGGTCACTCGGGCGTCGCCCTTGACGATCGCAGTCGACGGACAGGGTAGACTCGGACAGCGGTTACCATCTACCAGCACGTGCCCTGGCTGCTCGCTCAGCGCCGCGACCGCGCGCTGCATCGCCAACATCGCTGCCCAAAGAATATTCAGTTCATCTATTTCCCCGACCTCGGCGCGGCCGATACCCCATTCGGCGCGCTCACGAATCTGCCAGTCGAATACTTCGCGCATGGCGGGCGTGAGCTCCTTGGAGTCCGCCAGGCCGTCGATCGCGTGATCGTCGGGCAGTACCACCGCCGCTGCCACAACCGGCCCGGCAAGTGGTCCACGCCCGACCTCATCGACTCCGGCCACCCTGGCGGCATAGCTGTCCGTGTTCAGGGCGGGGAGTTCGATCTGCAGGTCTTGCACGTGTGAAAGTTGTTTGTGGCAGCCCGTGACGTCATTGACGAGAATACACCGAGAGGTCCGCAGCCAGCAATGGCTAGCCCGCATATCTCACCACGGAGCGAGGTGATCGCGCAGAGATTTGAATTCACAAGGCACTACTGAAAGAGCGGAATACGGACGGTATTTCCGAGAAGAACAAAATCCGTTGCGGATCAAAGATCAAGCCAGCGCCGTCATCGTGGCGAGATATGCGGGCTGGTTCTAGCGCACCGGGAAACGCCCTATACTGCGCCCATGCCGAAGATTAAAACCGCGGTCGTGGGCGCCGGATATCTGGGCCGTTTCCACGCGGAGAAGTACGCCCGGCTTGCGGACAGCGATTTGCGGGCCGTGGTCGACATAGACGCTGAGCGGGCATCCGCTATCGCCGCTGAGCACGACACCGAGGCGCTGACGGACTATCGAGGCCTGCTCGGCAAGGTGGACGCCGTCAGCATCGTCGTACCGACGAGCCTGCATTTCGATATCGCCAGCGCCTTTCTCGAACACGGGACGCACGTGCTGGTCGAAAAGCCGGTGACCACCACCGTGGAGCAGGCCGAGGAGCTGATCGAACTGGCTCGCCGCGGTCAGCGCGTCCTGCAGGTCGGGCATCTGGAGCGCTTTAACGCCGCAATGCTCAACCTCGACCGCTATCTTACCCGGCCGGTATTCATCGAATCACATCGCCTCGCGCCGTTTAAACCACGCGGCACGGACGTCAGCGTGCTGCTGGACCTCATGATTCACGACATCGACATCATTCTCAACGTCGTGCGCTCCGATCTAGAATCCATCGACGCCAGCGGCGCGGCCGTGCTGTCCAACGCCATCGATATCGCCAACGCGCGGCTGGTTTTCGCCAGCGGCTGCGTCGCCAACGTGACCGCGAGCCGCATCAGCGCCAAAACGGAACGCAAGATGCGCGTGTTTCAGGAGGACGCCTACCTGTCCGTTGATCTGCATCAGCGCGTGTTGTCCGTGTCGCGCAAAACCGACGGCGAGATGTTCCCCGGCGTGCCGAATATCGAAACCACGCGTGAGGAATTCGAGGACAGCGATGCGCTGAAAACCGAGATCGAATCGTTTCTGCAGGCGGTTCGCACGGGCAGTGACCCGCTGGTGTCGGGAGAGGACGGCAAGCGAGCCTTGCAGACCGCGACCGAAATCGGCAGGCTGGTGGGAGGAAGCGGGATCTGAACACGCAGCGCACGGCCAGCAACGCGTCGATTATGATCGTCGCGGGCGAAGCCTCGGGCGACGAACACGGCGCCAGGCTGGTGGCGGCACTGCACGCGCGGCGCGCGGATGTCGCCATATTCGGCATGGGCGCCGGCAACATGCGGGCGGCGGGGGTCGAGCTACTCGTCGACTCGGCTCCGTTGGCGGTCGTCGGACTGGTAGAGATCATCGAGCACTATCCGGCCCTGCGAGCGGCTTTGAACACACTCAAACGCGCGTTGCGCGAACGCAGACCCGCGCTGTTGATCCTCATCGACTACCCCGACTTCAACCTCAGACTGGCCAAAGCCGCGAAACAAGCAGGCGTCAAGGTCCTGTACTACATCAGCCCGCAGATCTGGGCCTGGCGCCAGGGCCGGGTGCATAAAATGCGCGAGCTGGTGGACATGATGGCGGTCGTGTTTCCGTTCGAGGTGCCATTCTACGAGCGGGCGGGGGTGCCCGTTCGCTATGTTGGCCATCCGCTGCTGGACGAGGCCGCCACGCTGGGCAAGGCGGACAGCTTTGCCCGCTTCGACCTGGACCCGTCAAAAAAAACTGTCGGACTGTTCCCCGGCAGCAGACGCAACGAGATCCGTCGCCTGCTGCCCGCGCTTCTGGAGGGCGCCAAATTGCTCCGCGCCCGGTGCGCGGATCTGCAGTTGCTCCTGCCAATGGCCCGGGACCTGGAGCGCGGCGATATCGCTACGCGGGTCGAGGCAAGCGGCCTCGATGTAAAGCTCATCGATGGCGACTACGAAATTTGCAATGTCATCCAGACTTGCGACGCGATTGTCGTGACCTCGGGCACGGCGACGCTGCAGGTCGCGCTCATGGGCGTGCCTCATGTCATCGTCTGCCGCATCGCCACCCTCAGCTACACCATGGCTCGCCCGTTCGTAAAGGTGAAATACGTGGGCCTGCCCAATATCGTCGCCGACGAGCTGGTCGTGCCGGAGCTGGTGCAGCAAGACGTGCAACCGAAAGGCATCGCCGGCGAGGTCACGCGCCTGCTGACAGACAAGGGTTATGCGGGTTCGACGCGCGAGAAACTGGCGGGTGTGAAGAAGCTGCTCGGGGAGCCCGGTTGCGCGCAGCGGGTGGCGGGGTTGGCGTTGGGGTTGGTGAATAACGAGTGAACGTCCCCCGGCGAAACCACAGCAAGAAAACGAGGGCCCCTTACGAGGCCCTGGGCGTGAGATAGATAGCGCGGGACAGTGGTGTGACCCATGCTTTGCTCGGGCTCGGCAACAAGGAGGAAATAGTCGGACATCCCGTGGTCGGCCAAAGCTGGGAAGGGTTTGTGGTCGAAAACATTCTGTCAGCGGCGCCGCAACGCGCCGAGGCGAGTTTCTATCGTTCCTCCGGAGGCGCAGAGATCGATCTGGTGCTTGCACTACCCGGACAAAAACCGTGGGCTATAGAAATCAAGCGCAGCCTCGATCCGAGGCCAGCAAAAGGATTTCATCATGCTTGCGCGGATGTGAAGCCCGAGGCGAAGTTTGTCGTCTATCCAGGCAGCGAGCGGTTCCCGGTCTCAAGGGATGTCGAAGCGATCAGCCTCACTGATCTCATGCGCCAGACCACGGGATAGTCTGCGATGATCTGCACCTGATTTGACGCACGATCCGCAGCCAGGGTCACTGACCACAACTACCTGACGATCCCCCGCTCGCTACCATCGATAAACTCCACCAGACGCCGCACTTCCGGATACTCCTTACCCATGTCCAGCACTGTCTGGCGCGCCTCATCCCGGGCTGATTTGGCCTTGATCAAGGTCATGTAGGCCTTGTGCAAGGCCCTGATCGTGTCAGCGCTGAAGCCGTGCCGCCGCAGCCCCTCCTTGTTGATGCCATAAGTCTTCGCGTAGTTGCCAGAGGCGGCGACATAGGGCGCGAGATCGCGGTTGAGCGCCGTGCCCATTCCGCAAAACGAATACGCGCCGATACGGCAGAACTGATGTACGAGCGTGAAACCACCGAGCACCGCATGGTCGTCGATCTGAACATGGCCGGCCAGCGTTACGCCATTGGAAAAAATCACATCAGTACCGATAATGCAATCATGCGCGATGTGCACGTACGCCATGATCCAGTTGTCGTCGCCAACACGCGTAACGCCGCCGCCCTGCGCGGTGCCGCGATTGATGGTGCAGTACTCCCGAATGGAATTGCCGTTGCCGATGACGAGCTCAGTGGCCTCGCCGCCGTATTTCTTGTCCTGTGGAATCTCGCCTAAGGAGGCGAACTGATAGATCTTGTTTTGTTTACCGATACGTGACGGGCCATTGATGACGACGTGCGGCCCGATCCACGTGCCGTCGTCAATGAATACATCCGCACCGACGACGCTGAACGGACCAATCGAGACATTCCTGCCGAGCTTCGCGCTGGCATCTATGACAGCGCGTTCGTCGATCAAACGCCCACCTCCCGCTCCGCGCACATGAGCTGCGCGCGGGCCGCAAGCTCGTCACCGACTCGCGCCTCACCAGAGAAAACCCACACGCCCCGCTTCTTGCGCATGAAACGCACGTGCAGTGTGAGCTGGTCACCGGGCTCAACCTGGCGCTTGAATCTCGCGTCGTCTATGCCGACAAACAGGTAGACCGATTTCGGACTCGGGCCCTCCAATGCGCTTTTGAAGGCCAGGACACCTGTCGCCTGCGCCAACGCTTCGAGTATCAACACACCCGGCATGAGCGGCACGTCCGGGAAATGGCCCTGAAAGTATGGCTCGTTCATGCTGACGTTCTTGATAGCGGTCAGCGACTCTCCTGGAGTGCATGCGATAACCCGGTCGATCATGAGAAAAGGATATCGCTGCGGGAGATGCTTCATCACCTCGCGAATGTTGAGGCCCCCCAGGATTTCATTGCCCTGTGTCATAAATCTCGAACCTCAACGCCCTATCGGGTCAGGTGTGTGAAGCTATGGTCGAACCATGCCGGAACAGCAATCAGCAGCTCGGCTCCTTACGTGACCGCCGAGTCACACAGGTCAATTCTTGAGTTGGCCTAACACCTGCTCCGTTATGTCTATGCGCTCGCTGGCGTACAGGACTCGTTCGGTCACAATGAGATCGAATTTGTCTTTCTTTGCAACATCGACAATGACGTCATGCACTCGCTTCTGCAGCCGACCGAGCTCTTCATTGCGGCGTATGTTGAAATCCTCCTGCAGTTCATCCTGAGCACGGTTGAACTCGCGTTTTCTTCTGAGGATCTTTTTCTCCAACTCATCCCGCTTGGCCACGCTCATGATTTCGCCGTCCTTTTTCTTCTGCTCTTCGAGCTTGAGGATGGAGTCCCGCTCGGCCTTTAGCTTGGCGTCTCGCGGCGAGAACTCCTGTTCCAGCAACTCCCTCGCGGATTTCGCCTGCGGCGCCTCCTGCATGATCTTGGCAATATTGACAAAGCCTATCTTCAGATCGGCAGCCAGCGCCACGCTCGTGCCAAACAACGATACTGTCGCGCAGACAACAATCAATTTCACTAACCGTTTCAACTTCGTAACTCCGATCAAAACACTGCTCCGATATTGAATTGGAAAGATTGTAACTCATCGCCAGGCTCGTCATTTAACGCCCTGGCCAGGGCGAATGTCAACGCGCCGACCGGCGTAATCCAGGTGAGCCCGAGACCCGTCGAGGCGCGCAGCTCGCCAAACTCGAAATCTCCCACGTCGCCGAACACATTGCCGGCATCGACAAACACAACGAACCGCGTGTTGCTCGCCTCCTCGACAAAAGGTGGTGGAAACAGCAGCTCGAGGTTGGTTACCAGCCGGAAATCGCCGCCGAAAGGCTCGCCCTGCGAATCCCGCGGGCCCAGACTGTTGGCATCGAAACCTCTTACCGTTCTGATACCTCCGGCGAAAAATTTCTCAAAGAAAGGTAGATCTGTAGTGTCGCCATAGCTGTCGCCGTATGCGATACGCCCATTGAGCGCCAGCGTCAGGCCGTCGAACAAGGAGATAAAATGATTGTTCTGATAGTCGGCCTTGTAGTATTCGAGGTCGAAGGCGGGAATAGTCGTCTCCACGTTGAAGCGCTGCAGATTGCCGTCTTCGGTGAATACCGTGCGATCGCGCGTATCGTGGATGAAGCTGCTGGTCAAAGAGAAGATGTTGTAGTTATCGCCGTTGGCGTCGAGAAAACTGGTTATCTCGGCTGGTGTATTGGCAGATGTCGAGATGTCGATGTTTTCGATTCCGAGACCAGCGCGCAGCGAGTCGTCCTCCGTTAGCGGAATACCATAACGCACGTTGCCGCCAAACTGGTCCGCGCTGTAATCGGACACGTCGGCCTCGCGGGCGTCGGTTTGCCGATAGCTCAGACCGAATCCGCGGCTCACACCATCGATTGTGTAGAAGGGATTGTCGTAGGAGAAACTATAAATCGTGTTGACGTCGCTGTTGTCGAACTGGAGGCTGACTCGCCGCCCGGTTCCCAGAAAGTTCTCCTGGCTCAGGCTCAGATTGAACAACACGCCCTGGTTCTGTGAAAAGCCCGCTCCAATGCTGAAGTTGCCGGCCAGACGTTCGGTGAGCGAGATGTCCAGATCCACCTGATCACTGATGCCGGACAGGCGTCGCGTCTTGATGTCGACTGTTTCGATGTACGACAGCCGTTGAATGCGCCGGCGTGACAACTCCACGTTAGACGTCGAGTAC
>JBPCXK010000511.1:0-3052 GCA_051008635.1 Gammaproteobacteria bacterium | reverse complement strand
CCGTTACGGCGCGCCCTGAAAAAACTCGTCAGCAGCCTGCTGCACATCGCATCGAGCACCCCGGTCGTCAGCTCGACCCGGTGATTGTGCGTCGGCGCATTCAGTAAATCGAACCCACTTCCTGTTGCGCCGGTTTTGGGATCGGCGGCGCCTACGACCAGCCGCGCGATGCGGGCATGTATCATTGCGCCTACGCACATCGGACAAGGCTCCAGGGTGACGTACAACGTTGTTCCAGGCACACGGTAGTTCCGCTCCCCCTGCCCCGCCGCTCGTAATGCGACAATCTCCGCGTGTGCGGTCGGGTCGTTGCTGGCGATGGGTCGGTTCCACCCCTCCCCCACAACCGCGCCGTCTTTCACCAACACCGCACCGACAGGCACCTCACCCGCCGCCCGGGCGCGCAATGCAAGCGTCAGCGCGCGACGCATCCAGCTTTCGTCCGCGGCGGACGTCACTCGGCAGCGCGGTAAGCTTTCGTCATGGTTGCATTGTACGGTCATGCGTGTGCGCCGGCGAACCTGCGCCCGATACGCGCCGCGAGCTTGTCAACGTCTTCGGCGATCACATAAATCGACGGCACCAGAATCAGCGTCAACGCCGTTGCGAACAACACGCCGAAAGCGAGCGACACCGCCATCGGAATGAGAAACTGCGCTTGCAGACTACGTTCGAGCATCATTGGCAACAGACCGATAAACGTCGTGACGGACGTAATCAGAATCGGACGAAAACGCGTTTCCGCCGCTTCCCGGATGGCGCTCATCACCGACATCCCTCTTTCACGCGCGCGGTTGATGGCATCGATCAACACGAGATTGTCGTTAATCACTACACCGGACGCCGCGACCATTCCCAGCAACGAGTTCATGCTGGCGTTGCCGGCGCCCCACTATAGGGCCGCGGAAACAACGACTACTTGAATGAGAGCCGAGACCTTTTTGATCCCAGGTGTCATATCGAACCGTCCTCTTGTCCATATAGCCGACGCCTATTAGGGGGCAGCACGGCTCGCGATTCTGTAACAGCCTGTGCCCAGTACAGATCGATAGTGCGTTTGGAATGAACGGATGCGTGAGTGAGGTGACGGCTCATTCCCTCGCTGCGCGTGGCGAGTTACATGCGCCTTTCGGAAAATCCATTGCAGAGCCATGCTCTGTGCGATCATCACCTCGGTCGGCGACGGATGGTGGCTATGTTTGCAGTATTTGTAACTCGCAAGAAAAGCGAAATGTCATATTTCGCTCAGGTCCAGTCTGCGACTGTCAAATCAGGCACCCTTGAAAATTCGTCCGTGTTGTTCGTAACGAGAACAGAGTCCATGCTGCGAGCGTGAGCGGCGATCAACAAATCGTTGTTGCCGATAATATTTCCTTTGCTTTCAAAAAGGCACGAACAAAACCGTGGTGTCTTGCCGCCCTCTCGTCCCAGGGTTCTATCAGTATTTGTTGAGTGAAATCATCGAGCTGAGTCCAGCGAACCTTACGTCGATTTGGAGGACTATTCTCTATGCCAAAGCACAGCTCACCGTAGGTTACCGAAGAAATGCAGATATCTTTTATGACCTTGAATTTCTTCCTTACTTTGTCAGGTCTGTTTTTCAGTACGAAGATGCATGTGTTCGTATCGAGCATATGCACTACAGGGAATCCCTGTTCTGTGGCGGCGTGTCTTCACGATCATTCAGGAAATCATCGTCAAACGCTGATTCTTGATTGAAGAAGTCATCCCATGACGGTTTTTTGGCTGAAATCAGAATTCCACCGTCGACCTTGCGAACATATACCTCTTCACAGGAGAAGCGGAACTCTTTGGGCAATCTGATGGCCTGACTTCGGCCGTTCATGAAAACTTTTGCGACTTTTGCAGTCATGTGGGCAAGCACCGTACACAAGGTATATACCGCTTAGTATATACCAACAACGTACGGCAAACAAAGCGACTACTCCCACTCGATAGTCGCCGGCGGCTTGCCGGAGATGTCGTAGGTCACCCGCGAGATGCCCTCGACCTCGTTCATGATGCGGCGGGAAACGAGATCGAGAAACTCGTACGGCAGGTGCGCCCAGCGTGCGGTCATGAAATCGACGGTCTCGACGGCGCGCAGCGCGATCACGTAGTCGTATCTTCGCCCGTCGCCCATGACGCCGACGGACTTGACGGGCAAGAACACCGCGAACGCCTGTGAGACCTTGTCGTACAGATCGTGTGCGCGCAGCTCGGAGATGAAGATGTCGTCCGCCACACGCAGCCTGTCTGCGTATTCCTTGCGGACTTCGCCGAGAATACGCACGGCGAGGCCAGGGCCGGGGAACGGATGCCGGTAGACCATCTCCGCGGGCAAACCGAGTTCGACGCCGATGCGGCGCACCTCGTCCTTGAACAGCTCGCGTAACGGCTCGATGAGTTCCAGGTTCATGCGTTCGGGCAAACCGCCGACGTTGTGGTGTGACTTGATCAAATGCGCCTTGCCGGTGGCGCCGCCGGCCGATTCGATGACGTCCGGATAGATTGTGCCCTGCGCGAGCCAGGTGGCGTTGCTGAGCTTGTCTGCTTCGCCCTCGAACACCTCGATAAACTGATTACCGATAATGCACCGCTTCTCCTCCGGGTCGCTTACGCCTGCGAGCGCGCCCAGAAAACGCGCCTCGGCATCCACGCGAACGACGTTCACGCCCATGTGCGCGGCAAACGCTGCCATCACCTGATCGCCCTCGTTGAGGCGCAGCAGACCGGTATCGACAAATACGCAGGTGAGCTGCTCACCGATGGCGCGATGTAACATAGCCGCGACCACAGAAGAATCCACACCGCCGGACAAGGCCAGCACGACCTGCCCGTTGCCCACGCGCTTGCGCACGCGCGTGACGTTGTCCTCGATAATGTTGCCGGGCGTCCACAAGTCGCCGCAACCGCAAATGTCGTGCACAAAACGTTCGATGATGCGCTGACCCTGTGGCGTGTGAGTCACCTCGGGATGAAACTGTACGCCGTAGAACCCACGTTCTTCATCCGCCATACCAGCGATCGGACTGCTATCCGTGCTCGCCAT
>JBPCXK010000510.1:0-3627 GCA_051008635.1 Gammaproteobacteria bacterium | reverse complement strand
GCCGAAATCCACTGTCAAGCCGGAGACCGCGAAAGTCGTAGTGACATCGTCGAACTGGCTGACCCTCCCTATCACTCTGAATTCTCTGCGATTACGGGACGAACCGAAGAAGCTCGGGACGATTTCGCCCTCGGCACCTCGCACGCCGCTTATCTCCACGACGTCACCGTCCCTCAAAGTCTCGAGGTCCACGTCGCGAAACGCGGTCAGGTCGTTGGTCTCTACGGCCTGACCCAGCACGCTCATGGTCGCCGTCTGGGTGTCGACGTCTATGACAGACAGGTTTTCGACGGGCCCTCTTACCATCGCCGAGTAATCGACACGGGCTGC
This sequence comes from Gammaproteobacteria bacterium, assembly GCA_051008635.1. GTDB lineage: Bacteria > Pseudomonadota > Gammaproteobacteria > JBPCXK01 > JBPCXK01 > JBPCXK01. The sequence goes on along the minus strand of JBPCXK010000510.1, from coordinate 3,297 downwards.
CCTTGCCCCGGCCACCGTGACATCGCGCTCCACGCGCACGACAAAACCCACTTGCAGGCTGTCTTCGGTCACCTGCTCGCCGTTGGCGGTGATCGTTGGCGCCGAGGTATCGTATGCAACGCCATTGACGATGACGCTACCGAATCCGGAGATAGATCCCACGCTTACGCCGGCGGGCTGGATGCCTGTGCCACCGATGCCGCCTTCGGCGAGTTGGTCGCTGTCCGAAACGCAACCCGCAAGCGTTACGAGCAGGCAGAGCAAAAACAGTCGCCCAGCGACACCGGTCATTTGTCGGTCTCCTTTGAACTCGATTCGCCGTCTCCTTCATTCGATTCGGCGACGTCTTCGATCAGGTATACCCCCAAACCCAGCCGAGCACGCCCCTTCCCCTCGATCTTGCCGCCGCTGTCGCGATCCCACTCCGCCAGCCAGTCGTTGAGCTGTTCCAGCATGCCTTGCCCAAGCTTGCCGGTGAGCCTGCGAAACTGCGTGATCGCTTCGACGGGTACGTTGTCGTACGTCACCTTGCGTTGAAAACGGGCTTCCTCCGGCGCATGCGTGATATTGTGGTCAATGGTCTCGATCAGGTCACGCGTGTCCGTACCCAGCACCTGCAACTTGTCGCTCTCTCCCACGGTAGGCACGTAGCCGTGCGAGGTCAGCCGCAGCTCATTGTGGCGGGTCAGCTCCACGGCCCCGACCCGTATCAGCTCGTCAGCCACGGCTCGCGGTGGCATATCGCCACTGTAGAGCTTGACCAACTCACTGAAACTGTTTTCGCCCTCGAACTCCAGCGTGTCCGGATCGCCTTTGTGATCCAGAAAGGCCGGATCGCGCAGCCAACCCGAGATAACACGCGCGGCGCGGTTGTAACGCTCATCGAGCTCGCTTTCTTCAATGGGCGGCAGCTTTTGGACACGCGCAACCTCCTTGCGATGCAAGCCGGTGAGCACCGCGATACGCGATATGGTCTGTTTGCGTTTCTCAACGGTGAACTCGCGCTCGGCGACATCGACGTAAGCGCGTTTGGCGATGTCGATGAAGGCGCCGAAGGATATGCCGCGCCGCAGCAGAATCCGGGCGAGCGGTTTCAGCAGCCTGAAGATTGCTGCAGCTAGGACCCTGGAGTGACTGTCCATCATGCGACGCCGGGATAACCTCGATCACCGCCTGTCGTGTGTGCCGGCGAGTGCGTGTCTCACTGAATGCCGCAGTGGCCACAGCAGGCTGTGGCTCAGGCGCACAGCGAATATGTTTACGATGCGTAGGAAAATTTTCCCACTTCTTGATCTCCCGGTCAACAGGGCTACCGTCAGAGCGGCTGGTTGGGATGACCAGCGTATTCGGGTTGTAAAACAACTTCCTACAATTCATTTCTCAGTCTGTTCATGATACACAGGTGAGCGCCGATCATAGTGCGGAATCACCCATGCCGATTATTGGTTCGACGACAGCCACCACCGTGCCGGATTTTGCTGCCAACACCGAGCACATGCAGACGCTGGTCAACGACCTGCGCGAGAAGTGGAACAATGCGCGCGACGGCGGATCACGGGCGTCGCGCGAACGCCATCTCAAACGCGGCAAGCTGCTGCCGCGCGACCGGATCAAGACCCTGCTCGACAGCGACAGCCCGCTGGTGGAACTCTCCGCGCTTGCGGCGAATGGCATGTACGACGACGCCGTGCCCTCGGCCGGCATCATCACCGGCATCGGCCGCGTGCACGGGCGCGAGATCATAGTCGTCGCCAACGACGCGACGGTCAAAGGTGGGACTTACTACCCGTTGACGGTCAAAAAACATCTGCGCGCACAGGAGATTGCCGAGCAAAACCGCCTGCCCTGTGTCTACCTCGTAGACTCGGGCGGGGCCTTTCTGCCATTGCAGGACGAGGTGTTTCCAGACGCGTGTCACTTCGGACGTATCTTCTACAATCAGGCGCGCATGTCGGCCAAAGGCGTCGCGCAAATCGCGGTAGTGATGGGCTCATGCACTGCCGGCGGCGCTTATGTGCCGGCGATGTCGGACGAAGCCATCATCGTGAAGAATCAGGGCACGATATTCCTGGGAGGGCCACCGCTGGTACAGGCCGCCACCGGCGAAACCGTAGATGCCGAACAACTCGGCGGCGGCGACGTACATACGCGTATCTCCGGCGTGGCCGATCATCTCGCGGACAATGACTCGGACGCGCTGGCGCGCGCGCGTAACATCATCGCCCATCTCGACAACCCGACGCCGGCAATGGAACCCGTGCGCCCCGCCGTCGAGCCGCGCCACCCGGTGAATCAACTCTACGGCATCGTGCCACAGAGTTTTCGCCAGCAATACGACGTACGCGAGGTTATCGCCCGTATCGTCGATGGTTCGGAGCTGCACGAATTCAAGGCGCTGTTCGGCAAAACGCTGGTGTGCGGCTTCGCGCATCTGGGCGGTTACGCCGTCGGCATCGTCGCCAACAACGGTGTGCTGTTTTCTGACTCGGCGCTCAAGGCCACACACTTCATACAGCTGTGCATCAAACGCCGAACACCGCTGATTTTCCTGCAGAACATTACCGGTTTTATGGTCGGTCGCAACTACGAGCACGAAGGCATCGCCAAGCATGGCGCGAAAATGGTCAGCGCCGTGGCTTGTGCGGATGTTCCCAAATTTACCGTCATTATCGGTGGATCTTTCGGTGCCGGAAACTATGCCATGTGCGGGCGCGCCTATGCACCGCGTCAGCTCTGGACCTGGCCTAACGCGCGAATATCGGTGATGGGCGGCGATACGGCCGCCGAGGTGCTGGCGCGGGTCAAGGACGATGGGCTCAGGACGCGCGGCGAATCGTGGAGCGCCGAAGAATCGGATAAGTTCAAGGCCGCAATCAGTGAGCAATTCGAGCACCAGGGGCACCCATACTATGCCACCGCGCGGTTGTGGGATGACGGCGTGATCGATCCTGCGCAGACACGCGATATACTCGTGATGGGGCTGGCCGCTGCGGCCCGTGCACCCGTTGAAGAAAGCCGTTACGGCATACTGCGCATGTGAGACATCGCGTTTGAGCAAGCCACTCATTGTTGAGTCGGACGATCGGGGAGTAGTCACGCTGACGCTAGATCGCCCGCGGCAACACAACGCGCTGGATGCCGCGTTGATTGCCGCGCTGTTGGCCGCCTGCGAGGACATCGACAAGGACGCGAGAGCCCGTGTGGTGGTGTTGACCGGCGCCGGCAAGTCATTCTGCGCGGGCGCGGATCTCAAATACATGCAGGACATGGTGAATGCCGACGCCGCGGCAAACCGTG
>JBPCXK010000509.1:0-5168 GCA_051008635.1 Gammaproteobacteria bacterium | reverse complement strand
CGGACTGTGCCGCCTGGACGGTGGCGCTAAACAGAAGAAGCAACGTAAGGCTCAGTAATTTCATGTTCATCTCCGGTTTCGGTTGGCTTTACTACTTTCGTACGTCACCACGTAGTCGTCCGACCCGATCTGGTTAGCTGTGTACTTGTCGGCCTCTTCATCGCTGATCGGCTCCCACCTGGATCCCCAGTCGTAGACCGTCTTTCCGGAGCGGCTTTTGTCGCGGGGCCAGAAACGCTTGATGTACTTCTGGCCCTCGTACTCGACAATCTGCCTTGCGTAGGCGGCTGGGTAGAGTCGGTCCAGCTCTTCCTGGATGTCGGTCATTTGTACGTCACCTTTACCGTGCCGTCAGCGAATGCGGTCAATTCTGGCCTTGCCTTAATCGCTATCGGGCGTTCTACTTGCTCCCGGGTCGGTGGCCCTACCGTCAGCACGTCGTGGTTGGATTTCCGCTTTTTGCGGACTCCGCTGTTGACTTGTTCGCAAGCGCCCCGATTCTTGGCCACCAGCCTGAGTATCTTGCTGCCCCCGTTGCGCCGCTTCTTGCGTAGCTTGGCCGCCGCCCGGGATTCGGGGGTCGAGGGTAATCCGCTCTTCCAGTCGAATCTGGGGGCGGTAAAGCTGTATGCGGTCATCTGATCACCTTCCCTTGACGCTTATTCCTTCCCAGAAAGCCGACTCCCCTATGCTTCTTGCAGGGCTTAGTGCGGACCTTCTGGATCTTCTGGCGCCCGGAGCTTGGGTAAAGAATGACTCCGTGCTTCGGGCAGCTGAACGGGCCGTGGGGGTTTTTCATGTACATCCGAACCTCCTAGCATTTGCTATGCCAGTTGCCGTGCGGCGATCTTTTTCAGCTTTTGCTTTTTCTTCTTCTTGGCTCGTTTCGCTTTCTTTAGCTCGGCTTTCGGGGAGATGATGATCCCGTACTTCGGGCAGCCGTATTTGTCGAGCCCGCCGCCATGACCAAAGCTGATCGCGGGCAAAAGTGTTAGGACGGGGACACAAAGCGCTGCGCGCACCGCTATGCAGAAAGTCGCGCCTCAGTGCAGCGCCGACGTTCACCGGCGCCAGAAGGCGCGGTTTCGTTTTTGAAAACATCGCGACTATCACGCAACCTCCGAACAGAATTTCTGCTGCGTCACCTGTGCGGAACCCGATGTGCCCTTCACGCTTTCCCCACTATTGAAGTCGAGCACGGCCGATGCCTGCGCTTCCGGCAATTGCTCGACCGATCGTAGGCGGCGTTCCATAGCGCGGCTGCGTACTCCGGTTTGTTCAATCGTACGGCTTGCCGTATTGAGCTGGCTCTTGACCTTGTCCAGTACATTGCCAAACTTTGCGAATTCCGTTTTGACTGCGCCTAAGACCTGCCAGACTTCCGAGGTGCGCTGCTCGATTGCAAGTGTCTGAAATCCCATTCGAAGGCTACTCAGAATCGCCACCAACGTTGTGGGGCCGGCTAAGACAACTCGGTACCGTTGCTGGAGGTCCTCGACGAGGGCAGGCTGCCGAAGCACCTCTGCATACAGCCCCTCGGTAGCAAGGAACATGATCCCAAAGTCAGTTGTACTGGGCAGGTGCACGTATTTATCTTGAATGTCCTTCGCAGCGGTGCGGACTGCGCGCGCCAAGGAATTACGCTGACTCAACTGCATCAGCGTCACCTCTATCAGCGACCTCCTGGAGACGAAGGTAGTCCTCCTGCGGAAACTTGGCGTCGATCGGTAGCCATACACGAGCGCCTGGATCGTTCTTGGGACCTGGTAATCGAACTGCGTATTCGACTCTCTCCTGCGAGTCTGCTCTGACGCACACGTTTTTCTCATACTGCTCCGCTGTGAGAACTTGCTCTAGGATCGCTCCCAGCTGTACCTCTCCCCATGTACCGCGTGTTTTAACATTCGTGAGAGCTTTCTTGAGATCCCCTACGCCCGTCGCGAGAGATTGCATCTCTCCAAGACCCTTGTGGACGGCCTCTAGCTGCTGCCCAACTAGTTTGAACGACTCTCCAAGCCGCTTTTCAAGCGTATCATGAAGCTTGTCGTCGACGGTCTTGCGCATCTCATCAAGCTTCTTCTCATTACTCAGCTGAAGTTCCTTAACGCGTGAGTCAAGTGCGTGGGTCACTGATTTCAGGCTGCCGGAAACCTCTTTACGCAATTCATCGACTTTTTTCTCATTACCCTCCTGAAGCTTCTCAACACGGGAGTCTAAAGTGGCGCGGATCCGTTCCAGAGCGCCTCGATTTGAATCTGTCAGGTCCTTCAGCTCGTTCGCCATCTTGTCGAGCTGATTCCCCCTGGCATTGTCCAGGCTCTCCAAAGTCTTCGCCAAAGATTCGCTTGCGGAAGACAGGCTGTTCGTCACTTCCTCATGAAGCGCCTGTTCAGCTCCACGAGCCTCCTCACGACCTGCGCGGAGCTCCTCGCGCACTTCCCGCCCAGCACCGGGATTACCACGCCAGGTGCGTAGGAGCAACGTAAAGACCATCATCATCGTGACGGCGGTTAGGGTCAGTAGCATTTCAGTCATCGTGACCTCTCATTGCAGTACTTCTTCCGCTCCCCACGAATTGACTCGGGGCTTGTCGGAAGACAAACGGCATAGGAGATCGAGGGACTAATCTGGAAAGACGATGCACCCCTGGCGATCCCGCTACCGTAGGCTAAAGCCGTTAGGCCGGTGATTTTGCGTCCCCGCCTTTCGACGGGTTTGCCCTTTTCAGCGGTTGCACCTCAGAGGTGGCGGCGCGTGTGCCGCGAGTCGGAGGGTTACAACCTGTCCTTGTTGTTTGAGGACGTGAATAGCTTAGTCAACCGTAAAAAAACGTGACGTGAAGTTGATCACGAATTGAGATGGTTGTGCCCGCCCAATCCTTTAGGGCGCGATTTTCTTCGGTTCCCGGTTCCCGGTTTTTGGTTTTCCGCGAACCGTTAAATGCTCTCTAAGAGCCGCGCAAGCTCCTCCTCATCCGAAGGCGACGACGAATATACAGTTTCGGGCAACCCGTCCGGGCCGAATCCGCCCGGGTCGAACGACAACGCGCTCGGATCAGGTTCGGTTAGCCCCAAGATGGCGCGCTCGGTTGCGCTGAGGTCCGCAAACTGAGCTGGTGCGTGAATTATTTCCGCTGGTTCGGGTTCAACAATTGCGTGCTCGGGTTCCACCGGCTCGGGGTGTATGTGCCGGCCCAAACCCGCGGTTATTTGCCGCTGAGGTAAAATTCCAACATGTCGCGACTGATTCCACACACAGAGTCATTGGTGGCGAGAAGTGTTGCGAGAAGAGAATTTGCCTGTTGCCTGAGCAGGACAACGCGTTGGAGATCCGGTAAGAAGAGGGAGTCGAAGAGAAAGGCATAACGCCGGTAATGATTTAGCGGTCACACCCGACGCTATGCCCCCACATGTGCAGTCGCACAGGCCTGAGCAGTATTGATCGCGAGCAGGTATAAATCCACCCCGCATCGGCATTTTATTGCCGATGTGCCGAACGGCTCGACATTTCAACTGCGCACGTTGTCACGCTCTGGTGCTGATCTGCTCGGCATGTGATCGTGGACAGATCTATTGCGCGGCAGGTTGCTCTGCGAAAGCCCGTGCCGAGAAGCACCGTGGCGCAAACCGGACGTTATCAACAAACCCGCCAAGGTCGTCATGCCAACGCGCGTCGCCAACAGCGATACCGATCACGGGTGGTGCAAGAAGTAACGGATCAGGGTTCACACCGCCCCTCGTTATTTGCTCCACTACCGCCTACGCAGCTCCACCCACGTCGGCACCCCCCTCAACCGCGTTCGGCGACACGCGTTGAGGGCCTTTGCTGCGGTTGGTGCGCTCAACCCTGTGATCGGTACTTGCGCTGTGGCTTCCTACGCCATCACTCAAGTACCGATCCACCACCGAGGCGACTGAGAAGATGACGATCGATAAATCACTTGAAGCGCGTATCCTGCGGTATCACTTTGTGGAAGGTTGGGGTGTGCACACGATTGCCCGGCAAATGCGTGTGCATCATTCCACCGTCGAGCGGGTGCTGTGTCAGGCCGGGCTGCCACGGGCCGAGCGTACCCGGCAACGTTCAATGATCGATCCGTACCGGGCGTTCATCGTCGAGGTGCTGGAGCAATACCCCCACGGTGTCGGCCGCGCGATTTGTGTCCAGCGCGGCGGGCGTTTTTTGCCACCCCGACAAACGTAGTCAACGCCCGGCTCTTGTTCGCACCAACTCAGCAGCTCGTCGCGGCAAAAGCCCGAATCACCACGCACGATGATCTGGGTCTTCGACCACGCCTCACGCAGCTGCCCCACAATGCGCGACAACTCCTCTTGCGTACCAGCCGCCCCGTCCTTATCGGCACTGCGTAAGCGCGCGCACAACAGATGGTCGCCGCAAAAAATGTACAACGGCAAATAACAGTAGTGGCGGTAGTAGCCGTGAAAGAAGCGCCCTTCCTGCTCTCCGTGCAACGGATCGTCCGTTGCATCCACATCCAGCACGATCCGCTTCGGCTCCCGCTTATACGACTCGATAAACACATCGATCAGCAGCGCGTCCATTGCCATGTAGTCGGCCACGATCTTCTTGTAACGCGCACAACCGTCCGCATCCTCGCGCGTCAGCTCCAGCCGGTTCAGCGTGCTTTTGCCCGCCACCGCCTTGCCTTTGTCGCGCGCCTGTCTACGATCCGCCCCCGTCGGATCGCGCTTCTCACTCAATAGGCCAAACAATGCATCGTGGCGCAGCGCATCATGGTCGTTCACATCCTCGTACCCCAACGCCACACCATAGATCCGTTGACCCACCAGCGAGCCAACACTGTGTTCGATACGGCGTTCATCTCGATGATCCACAAAGCACTCGCTCAAGGCGCTTGACGATCGCGCTGCGCCGTTCGGCCTCGCGCAACAGCACCGCCCCCGCATCTGAACTGATTCGTCCGCCGTCGAATCGACCCACTACCCCGCGCGCGCCCAGTCCGTGAAATTCCAGTTGTTCTGTTTTACACTCTGTCGCCATAAGGCCGTTGCCTCTCGTGGTAACTTCTCAATAACCCGGGGGGGAGGCCTGGTGTGCTCAGCGGTTTCGAGAGGCGGCTTGAGCGACAAGCTGGTGTAGTGGCGGGATGTTGTCGCTCAAGGTGAGCCGGTCGAGGAGGTAGTCCC
>JBPCXK010000508.1:0-5815 GCA_051008635.1 Gammaproteobacteria bacterium | reverse complement strand
GCGACGACCGGCACCGATACCACGCGCGCGGTGACGCCGGCCGGTCTGGCGGCGGCGCTGGCGGGTGTGGGTGGGGCGTTTGTGCAGGCGATAGCGGCTTCAGCCGGAGCGACAGTAACCGCGGCGGTGCACGGCTTGGGCGCATTGGTGAAGGTGGTGCAGATTTATGAGGGTACGCGCCAGGTGAGTGTGGACATCGATGTGAACGCCGCGGGTGATGTCACCTGGGCCGCGACCACGCCCATTACCGGCAGCATTATCATCACGGGTTAATGGCCGATGACGGCGACATTTCGAGTACCGCTGACGGTTGACATATTGGGCGCAGCGCCGGGTGCGCCGGCCGCGACCAAGGTCAAGCTGTACATGAAGGCCGATGGTCTTTATGCGCTCGATGCGGCGGCGACGGAGGTGAAGATTGGGCCGAGCGGGGCTGAGGTGGTGCAGACCATCACGGCGGCCTACACCTTGATTGACGCCACCTACGATGATTACACGTTGCTGGTGGATTCGAGCGGCGGCGATGTCGATCTGGAGCTGGATGACATCACCGGCTTGCCGGCGAATTTCCGGGTGCGGGTGATCAAGACGGAAGCGGCGAACGTTGTCAACATTACTGAGACAAATAGCGGTTTTGTAACGCTTGAAGGGCCGATAGTGTTACAAGAGATTGGTGACAGTGTGGAGGTGCTGTCCGATCTGCCGCGCGACGAGTGGCACGTGGTGGAGGATCACCGAGACGTCTCTCTTGAAGCGCACCGTTTTGCGACCCAGGGCGCGGCGCCCTTGCCTTCTGCGGTCGGTGGCGAGTTCAAGTTGTACACCAAGACCGACGGCTTGTATTCGCTCAGCAGCGCTGGCACCGAGGCCAAGATAGGACCCCTCTTTTCGTTGTACCGCAATCTGATAGGGTCGTTGGCCCCGCATCGCGAGCTGGTGCTCGACTGCGTCGGACAGACGATTCAACTGCAACGCTACGTGTTCTTACAAATCGGATCGGTCACTGATCGCAATGACTTGACTGACTCGGCCTCGACACTCACTTTTGATACCACGCCGCTCGGTGACGCGGGCTATGAGCTGATATTGGCCTCCGATGGGGCGGCGTTGCATCGGCTCATGGTCCGCGAAGTTGGGACGCTCAACTACACGCCGGCGCAAGACTTGGTGACCTATCCTTATGAAGCGATTATTTCGCACTTCAATAAATTTGCCGGCGCCATTATGTCCTTTCGCCAGGACGGCAAATCCATCTTTTTGCACAACTTCGATGTCGCGCTGAACGCGCAGACCAATGCGGATGTGTACACGGATTTCTTATGGCCGCGTTGCCCGACGGTCATCTACGTCAAATCCGCGCAGGCGATCTTGCAGCTCAATGGCCTGAACCCGGGCGGTTTCTATCGGGTGGATGTGCGCCCCAAGGTCGCGGCCGGGACCAACGTCACACCGCGACGTTTGAACTGGGATTTCACCGGGGTCGGGGCCGGTGATGCCATCGGTATTCCGGTGTCGGTACCGGTGTTGGACTTACCCATCGCGCAGTTTGCGTGTAATGCGGTGGTGGCACAGGCGACCGTGCTATTGACCGGTTACGAGCTGCACTGAGCGTATCGTGTACGCCATCACGCCCATTGACGTTGGCCAGTCGGTGCACTGGCGCGCGATTGAGCCGGACTGGCCGTTGCTGGCGGGCGAGGTGTTTACTACGACTGAGTTGCCGATGGGCCAAGTGCTGGCTGAGGATGGGTTGAGTCTGCGCGCGCCGAGCGCGACGGAAGCGCTCGATGTCGTTATTGTGCCGGGAAATCTTGCACCCCGGGCCGAGCGCGCACAGACGATTCGCGATGCCTTTGCCTCTGGTCAACTGCGTCCGGTCGCGGTGCTCGGACGCCACTGGGTCGGGGGCCGCGCCTCGGCGCTCAATCTCTTTTACGCCCATCATTTGGCGCAGGCCACCGGGTTGACGCAGGTGACGTTTTATAGCGCCGAGGACCACGCGCCGCAGGTGTTGAGCTTGGCGCAGGCCGAGCAAGTGGTGAATGCGGTGGGTCAGCAATATCAGGTTGATTTGGCACAAAAGGAGTCGTTACTGGCTGCGATTGAAGCGGCCACGACTTCGAGCGCGTTGGCGGCGGTGACAGTCCCGATTGAATGGGGACTCTCAGACGATCCGATAGGAGATCGAGATGAGTGAAACTGGTATTATTCAAGGCAAGCGTTTTGTCGATACCCCGTACGAGGAAGATGCGACCTTGGCGCTGCCGTTCAATGTGGCGCGTAGTTTGAGCGGGGTGCCGGTCGGGCTGCCACCGCCGGAGGCGGACGGCGATCCGTTGAATGCGACGGTGGCCTCAAGAGACCGAGCGCCGCCCGCAGAAGCGACCAGCAATTTACCGGCCTACGGCACGCCATGAGTCCGCAGGAAGCGCTGTTGCGCATTGATCGGGCGGTGGCCGAGGCGCGTCTCAGTCGTGCCGATCACCAGGCGACCCAAGCGGCCATGCACACGGTGGCTGAAGCGTTGAACCATTACACTGATTTACTCGAGCAGAGCCATGCCAGCGACGAACAACGATCCGACTCAACCCTTGCCAGGCGCGACGCCCCAACCCACGGAGAGTTTCCTGCCGAGCGAGCCGAGACGTCATCGCGTGATGGTGGCGGACGCGGGAACAGTCAGGCCGTCGTATCAAGCGCAAGATTACGAGACGAATAGACCGTTTCGCTATGACATCGACTGGTCCAAGCATAGCTTTGGCGTTGCGGATGCGGCTTATAGTGCGACGCCGCCGAGTCCGCGTGTCACCTCGCGCGACCGCGACGGCACGGCGAACCTGGATAATAATCTGGAGGCTTATGCCTGATGTTGAGTGATTCAGAACGGGATCGACGTTTAGCCCACATGCAGGCGCCTGCGGTGAGTAAGACCGAGGCGCAGGACGTGATTATCAGCACCGAATATATCAATCACGATATGGTCACGATTTGTATTGCGACCTGTCGCAACGGCTACTTGATTGTGGGTAAGGCGGCGTGTGTGAATCCAGACAACTATGATCCGGACTTGGGTGAAAGGCTCGCCTTTGATGATTGCGTGCGTCAGGTGTGGCCGCTCGAGGGCTACTTGTTGAAACAACGTTTCTACGATGGCCAAGCAGCCGTATAGATCGCTTGACGATCTGCGTGCGCGCTTACGACGGCGTTTGGGCTTTGCGCACACGGGCAGTGTGTCGCTGGTCAATAACGATCTGCTGACGGAGTTTTTACAGGACGCGCAAGAGTCGCTTTGGGATCAGTTTGATATCCCGGAACTGTTTGTCGATCCGGAGATTGAAACCGCGCGCGGCGAATTCATCTACGATTTTCCAGATGATTGCGATCCGACGCGCATCTATGAAATCAGCGCGAATATCACCCAATACTGGCGCCCCTTAGACCAAGGCATTGATACGCGCCACGACACGGTACGCGAGCTGGAAGGCTATCCCGTGCGCTGGGATATCACCAATAGCGGGCAGCTCGAGCTGTATCCGTTCCCCGATCAGGTGTATCGGTTAAAGCTCGAGTACCTGCGCAAGCCCGGGCCGTTCTCTCAAGATAATGACCGTGCGAGCTTTGATGATCGGCTCATCTTCTTGTACGCGTTGGCGACGGCCAAATCGCATTATCGGATGCCGGATGCGCAGGCCATTGGCAATCAATTGCAGGCGCGGATCTCAACCTTGCGTGCGCGCGCGAAAATGAACTATGAGTACAACCGGCTCGAGGCCAATCGGCGGGCGCGTCGGGCTGAGACGGTGTACGTTCGGCCGCGCATGGTGACGTGATGCCGATTATCACCTTTGACCGTTTTGAGATTGGCATTGATTTGCGCAAAGGTCGCGCGGTGGCGGATTCCAATCGCTTGCGCGCGGCCACCAATGCCTATGTTACGACCGGGTGGGCGATACAGAAGCGGCCCGGTTTCCCGCTGTTGTTTGCATTGCCGGTGGGCACCCAGGGTTTGTTCGGTTGGAACAATCAGGTGCATGTGTTCACCGCCGGCCCGGTGTTCACGCCGGATGCTGACGAGATTGCGGTGCATTCGATTCCCCATCCCCTTTCGACGGTGGCGTTGTCTGAGATTCACTACGTCGGGGTGTTCAACGGGTTTTTGTACGTGGTGGCAGAATACGTCAATGGCGATATTTACCATCATTATCTCGATGGCAGCTTGCCGACGCATATCGAGGATGCGGACAATCCGCGCTCGCGTGCGGTCACGATTGCGGCTTCGAAAGTGTTTGCGGTAGCGGGCGATACGGTGCGGTTCTCCAGCACCAACAATGCGCGCGATTGGTCGACGGTCAACGATGCTGGCTTTTTGCCGACCGGCTTGCAAGCGGACAGCAGCCCGCAGCCGCTCGCGCTGGGTCAGCAATATGGCCGGCTGATCGTGCTGCATCAAGATTCGGTGCAGCGCTGGACGGTGGATCCCGATCCCGCGTTGATGCGATTTGAGGAGGAAATCCCCAATACCGGCACGATTTACCCGCGCACGGTGGTCAATGTTTCTGGCGATGTGTTTTTCCTGTCGCCGTTTGGTTTTCGCTCGGCCACCTTGCTTCAGTTCAATCAGAATCTGGCGGAAATCGACATTGGCAGCCCCATCGATCCGCTGGTGAGAGCGGCCTTGAAAGACATCACCGTGGCGCCGCACGCGGTGTTTTTCCAGGCGCTCGGCCAATATATCTGTGCGATTGGCGCGCAGATGTTTGTTTACACCTATTCCCGTACCGCCAAGGTGTCGGCGTGGTCGGTGTATCAGGCGCCAGGTCCCATCGAGCATCTGGTGGTGTTGGACGATGACGTGTACTACCGGGTGGGCGATAGCGTGTATCAGTGCGATCCGGAGGCACTCGACGATGGCGGCGAGCCGATTGCCGTCAATGTGCAAACGGCGTATTTGAACTTCAAAGAGCCGGCGCGTATGAAGCACGTCAAGTTCATTGATGCCGTCATTGAGGGGGCGGCCGATATCGAGTTTCTCTACGATGAGCGCGACGAGTCGCGTGTGACCCATCCGATGCGGGTATCCGGCATTACGGCGCCGGGCGGCTTGTATCCGGTCGATGTGTTGTGCACGGCCTTATCGGTGCGGTTCAAGAGTGAATCGGTCGAGCCGTTTCGGCTCGACGCGTTCTCGTTGCACTACGATGTGCTCGGCGAAGTCTAAACCGATACTGGTCGACGCGGTGGCCGCGAGCGCGGCGATTGTTGACCTATTGCCGCAAGAATGGGACGAGCTGCGCGCTTTGCACGGTCCTATTGACAAACTGGACTTGATGGATTGGGTGATGGCCCGACAGCTCGGCTTCACGATTAGTAACGCAGACGGTGAGGTGGTGATGCTGATCGGGGCGGATTGGCTGCGCAGCGGTGTCATTCGAACCTGGAGCTTGAGCACGACGCGCTGGCCGGCACACGTCAAGACCGTGACCCGCGATGTACGCCGGATGCTCAACATCATGATTGATAACATGGCGGTGCATCGGATTGAGATTATGAGTCTGGCCACCCGTACCGATGCGCACCGTTGGTTCGAGCGGCTGGGGTTCGAGTGTGAAGGGACGCTACGGCGTTATGGCATTGACGCGAGGGATTTCAAGCTGTTTTCGAGGGTGCACTGATGTGTGGCGGTGGCGGTGGCGGGGTTGACCAACAGCTTGCGTTTGAGCGGGAGCGCCAAGCCCGTATCAATCAGACGGTGGGTTTGGTGAACGAGGCGTTTGCCGATCCGGCGCGCGAGGAGGCGTATACCGATCAGTACCGC
>JBPCXK010000507.1:0-8932 GCA_051008635.1 Gammaproteobacteria bacterium | reverse complement strand
GAGTCATGCGAATCCGTGTCCTTGAGTTTTCCTGTTAAGACAGTATAGGCAGAGTGACCGGTATCCGCTGACGACCGTGTTTGCGAAGCGTAAGGAAATCGCTGTCCATGGTAACCAGAGTCGCGTTGTCCCAGATCTCCGCCATACGAACCAGACAAGCGTCGGCAAACGATGCGGGCAGATCGTTGTATTTGCGCATGAGTTTGCGAACCGCATCTACATGGTCATTGAAATGAAAAGGCACCGCCACGACACCCAGATCAACTAACCGAAGAACTGTCTCTGAATCACCACCAGCGCGTTTTGTAAGGTGGCAGGCTTCAGAGATTACCGCCTCGCAGGTCAAAAAAGGAGGGGTGGTGTTTGCAAATTGTTCCCTTGCCCAATCATGGTAGGTGTCTCGGGCGTCCAAAGCGGCTACAAGAGGGCCGGTATCAAGCAGGGAGACCATCCTCACGTACCGTAGTCGTCCATATAACGCCTGCTGGCGCTGAGATCGCCAGGACCCTCGAAAGAACCAATAAGATCGGCGGCCAAATCCAGCGCCGATCCGCGTGCCGCTACCTGCGGCTGACGCAGATACGAGCCCAACGCTCCGCGAATAAGCTCGGACTTGGTCCGGTTTTGCGCCTTGGCCGCCGCCGTTAGTCTGCGATCAAGTTGCTCCGGAATTTTGACGGTGAGAGTTTTCATCGAATCATGCGTATTATCTGTAAGTCCACATGGTAATACTTTGCTTGGGCAATAACAATCCACATGCCTTGATCCCAGCGGTCGCAGCGAGCCGGAAGGGCATCTGGAGTCCCGGTTGCGGCAGAGCGAATTGTCGCGTTGGTTTACCGCCCCATCCCCCGCAACACCAACTGCTCGATCCAGTTTCTCACCTCGGCCAGCCGGACGTCCTCATTCATGAGGTCATCGTCGATGCCGAGCAACCACGCGAGGTCTTTACGGCCCGGGTCCTGATGCAGGGCTTCGAGCTTGACGACGTAGTCTTCGACGGCATCAACGTCTGAGAAGAATCCCAGCTTCGTGAGCTTCTCCGCACGGCAGTGGGTCAGCCGCGCGAGCTCATGAAGATCGTATTCCGGATGATATTGCAGACCCCAGAACGTACCGCCCTTGTAGGTCACCGCGACGGCCTGCACCATGCTGAAGGCGTTGGACGCCAGTAACACCGCGCCCGAAGGCATATGCGTAATCTCGTCTTCGTGGCTGATGAAGGCATCGAACACGCTGCTCTTGCCGATATAGAGCGGATGCGAGCGGCCTTCGGGCGTGAGCACGATCTTGCGCGCGATGCCCATTTCGCGGCCACGCGGGTTGGTGGCGCAGCGCCCTCCGGCGGCGACCACGGCGATCTGCGCGGCCCAGCAGCTCCCGAAGCTCGGCACCTTCGATTCGAACGCGGCTTTAGCGACGTCGATCTGCGCCGTAACCGACGGATCGTTCTCGTCGTGAACGGTCAGGCTGGACCCGGTCCACGCGATGCCGTCGTATGATGCGAGCGCCGCCCCTTGTGGCAGGCTTACACCGGGGTCGGCGGGATAGATAACATCGACCGTGCAAGCGGCGCTGCACGCTTTCAGCATCCTGGCGTAGAGCTCGCCGGCGGGCGTCGCGCCGCCCGCCTTGAGCTCTTCGCGCCCGCTCTTGCGGTAGCCGTCAATAACCAGAAAGTGCGGATCGGCGCTCATGATTGACTGCCGGCAAGCCGGTCGATGATCAACGGCAAGTCGCGATGGTGCTCGCAAATCGCATCCGCACTCGTGTTGTCTTTGTCGTTGGCGCGTGTAGCAGTGAACAAAATGGCTTTCATGCCGAGCGCTTGCGGGCCCTTGACGTCATTGTGGTCGCGATCCCCGATGTGCAACATCTCGTCGATATCGACACCGGCCTGCTCTGCAGCGGATGCAAACATGTCACGATGCGGTTTGGAGCGGCCGACTTCGTCCGAGAACGCGAAGCCCGCGAAATACTTTTTCAGATCATGCATCTCCAGCCACTGCCGCAGGCAACGCCCGGGCGAGAAGATGGCATCCGACACCACACACAGTTTGTACTGCGGTGCGAGCGCGGCCAGAGCGTCGCCGATACCGTCGATAGGGTCGGGGGCAACGTTAATCTCCATGTCTTCGTGCGCCCTGACCAGGTCGCCGAATACCCCTCTCGGCAGTTTGCGACCTAACCCGGCCAGCATCACGTTGAGTCTTTCGCTGACTGTCCATGTAATGTGCTGGTCGTGCCAGACGCGATTGAATGCGGCGTCCGCCACATTGTATGCAAGCTCTACATTTTTGAGGCTGACGGGCTCGACTTCGTTCAACGCCTCCCATACCAGATTGCGACGTTCCACCCTCTTCGGGCGCAAGCCCTGCTGCGCGCGTTTCGGTTCGTCGGAGTCGTCATGGATGACGGTGTCCCATAGGTCGAATGTGACGGCTTTGATCACTGTTAGCGGGGGTGTCAATGGCTGGGCGGCACCCGCTTGGGCCATTCGCGGGCTTGATGTAAAACTCTTAGCACCGTAACGGTGTCCGGTGTCACGTGATATGCCACCGTGTAAGGAGTGGCAGAGATCACGAGTTCGCGTGTCCCGTGTACGCGGCCTGAACGCCCCAGCATCGGTTGTTCTTTTAGCCGCTTGACTGTCGCTAATATCTTACGCACGACGCGCTTTGCCGCGCCAGGGTTGTCCTGCTGGATGTAGGCGCGCAGTTCTAGCAAATCCGCGATGGCATCCGCCTCCCACCTCAGGCGCATGTCGGGGGAGACTGTTCATCCTCGCGGTCCCAGCTCTCTACCCATGTCTCGACGGTCTCATGCGTTGCAAAACGCGCGCGGCCGTCTTCCAGCTTGCCCAACGCTTGCTTGACAGCCTCGACTTGCCAGGCTTCGTGCTCGACGTATTGGCTAACAGCGCGCGCCATCAACCATCCACGCGAACGCTCTGTGGCTTTGGCCAGGAGATCGAGCTTTTCGATGGTTTCCTCATCGAGCCGAAGTGAAAGTGTTTTATTCATGTGTAGCCGTTTGTAGTAAGTCTACTAACGTCTGATTCTAGCAGCTCACA
The DNA here is from genome assembly GCA_051008635.1 of Gammaproteobacteria bacterium. Classification (GTDB taxonomy): domain Bacteria; phylum Pseudomonadota; class Gammaproteobacteria; order JBPCXK01; family JBPCXK01; genus JBPCXK01. The sequence continues at coordinate 5,859 of JBPCXK010000507.1, read as the reverse complement.
ACGCCTCTCGGTCAAATCTTTACGCGCTTCATTTCAGGATCATAAAGCGGTTCAAAGTGAATCGCACACGGCACGCGCACGGATGCGACCTCGAGCTCGTAGCTACCGGATTCCAAAAAAGTGTGGTCAACGCCGCCCGCGTCACGCACATAACCGTAACCAATGCCCTGGCCCACCGTGTATCCGTAACCCGCGCTGCCGAGCCAGCCGACGCGCTCACCGTTGCGATAAATCGTCTCCCTGCCCAGCAACACGACGTCGAGGTCGTTTACCGTAAAACACACGAGCCGTTTGGTGAGTCTGTGCTTGCGCCGCTCGACCATGGCATCGCGCCCGAGAAAAGGCGTGCTGTGTCCCAGCTTGATCGCCCAGCCAAGGCCCGCCTCCAACGGAGTATGGTCGGGGCCGATGTCCGCGCCCCAGGCGCGATAGCCTTTTTCCAGACGCAGGCTTTCGATCGCGCGGTAGCCTGCATTGGCAATGCCATGTTGCTCCCCCGCTTCCATCAGGGCGTCGTACACACCGACAGCAAACTCCACCGGCACATGCAGCTCGTAACCCAATTCGCCGACATAAGTGATTCGCAATGCGGTCACAGGTGCACCGGCTACCTGTAGCGTGCGTACAGCAGCAAACGGAAACCCCGCGTTGGAGATATCGTCCTCACAGATCCCGGCCAGCACATCGCGCGCCTTCGGGCCCATGAGTGAGAGCACGGCGTTGCTCGACGCGACGTCGGCGAGCGCGGCGTGCATGTCGTCGGCAATATTCTTACTGATCCAGTGAAAATCGTGTGTTGCGAAACCCGTGCCTGTGACAATGTAAAAACGATCCGCGGCCAACCGCGCGACAGTAAGGTCGCATTCGATCCCGCCGCGACTGTTCAATATCTGCGTGTATGTCAACGAGCCGCACGGCTTGGCGATGTCGTTGGCGCAGACCCAGCTCAGCGCGGCCTCGGCGTCCGGGCCAGTCAGCATGAACTTGGCAAACGAAGACTGATCGAACACCGCCACGCGTTCACGCACCGCCTGGTGCTCGCGGCCGACGGCCTCGAACCAGTTGGGCCGGCCGAAGCCATAGACGTCCTGCGGTGTTTCGCCGCGGGCGGCAAACCAGTTGGGCCGCTCCCAGCCGAGCTTCTCGCCAAAACAAGCGCCGCTGGCCTTGAGCTTTTCGTACAACGGCGAGCGGCGCAAAGGCCGGCCACTTTTGTGCTCCTCGAATGGCCATGCGAGCGTGTAGTGCTTGCCGTACATCTCCATCGTGCGCGTGCGCACCCAGCTCGTGTCTTTGTGCGGCGGCCCAAAACGGCGAATATCCACCGGCCACAAATCAGCCGGCGCTTCGCCGGCAATGATCCACTCGGCCAGCGCCTTGCCCGCGCCGCCGCCGGCCGCGATGCCGAAGGCGTTGAAACCGGCGCCGACGAAGTAGCCTTTGACTTCGGGCGCCTCGCCCAGGATGAAGTTTCCGTCGGGGGTAAAACTTTCCGGACCGTTGATGAGTTGTTTGACGCCGGCGTCTTTCAACGCGGGCACGCGCGGCAAGGCTTGTTCCATGAACTGCTCGAAGTGGTCCCAGTCCGGATCGAGCAGGGTGTAGTGAAACCCCCGTGGTATGCCGTCCACCGCCCACGGCTTCGGGTTCCGCTCGTAGCCGCCCATCACCAGTCCGCCGACCTCTTCCTTGTAATACGTCAGGCGGTCGGGGTCACGCAACGTCGGCAAATCGCGCGGCACACCGTCGATCGGCTCGGTCACCATGTACTGATGCTGTACAGAAACCAACGGCACGTTGACACCGGCCAGGCGCCCAAACTCACGCGCCCATTGGCCGCAGCAGTTCACCACAACCTCGCAGGACACTTCGCCACGCGCCGTGGTCACACCATGAACTCTGCCTTTGCGAATCTCCACCGCGGTCACCGCGCAGTCTTCCGTGATTGTCGCGCCGTGCATGCGCGCGCCCTTTGCCAATGCTTGCGCGATGTCGGCGGGATTGGCCTGGCCGTCGGTGGGCAAAAACGCTGCGCCGACGACGTCTGACGCATCCATGATTGGCCACAGCTCCTGCGCCTCGTGCGGTGTCAGCAAATGCATTTCGAGCCCGAAGCTGTGCGCAGTGGTGGCCTGACGCTTCAGCTCGGTCATGCGTTCGGCATTGCAGGCGAGGCGCAGGCCGCCGTTCATCTTCCAGCCGGTCGCAAGCCCCGTCTCCTGTTCCAGGCGGCCATAGAGCGCGACCGACTCGCCCAGCAACTGCGTGATGGTCGCCGAACTGCGCAATTGGCCAACCAGCCCCGCCGCGTGATGCGTGCTGCCGCTGGTCAGCTTCGCCTGTTCGAGCAACAACACATCCTTCCAGCCGAGGCTCGCGAGATGATAAGCGGTCGAGCAACCGACGATGCCACCGCCGACGATGACGACCCGCGCCTGCGAGGGGAATCCGGACATCATTTCATCGCCTGAAGATCAGCCCAGGCTTGTTCGAAGCGTTCGAGGTTTTCGGCCGTGTATGCGACGTAGTCGAAATCGAGTGTCGAATGAATTTCCGACACCATGCTCCACATGCTTTCGCGTAGCAGCGAGCCGCATTTCATCGCGGCATAACGATAGCGCAAGGCGTCGTCGACTGCTTGCTCGAAATAGTTTTCCAGCAGCCAATCTTCCTGCTCGCGCGAAAACTCGTTGTTCGAGGCGAGACCGCCGAGATCGAATAGCGGGCTGTTGAAACCTGCGTAGTCCCAATCGACCAACCACAAGCGCTCACCATCGTCGATGAAATTCGCAGCCAGCAGGTCATTGTGGCCGAACACGAGCCGAATCGATCCTACGGCGTCCTCGAGTGCCCCGGCAATATCGAGCAGACGCGGCAACTCCGGCGTCATGCGGCTGTTATCGGCGCGCAGGGTGCTCGCATAATCGCGCGTCACCTGGAAGACCCAGAATGTCAGCGCCGGGCCGCGCAGGTGTTGCGGTATGTCGTCGTGACAACGTTTGAGCAGCGGCAGGACGCGTTGCACGTTGTCGCGCACTTGTTCGGGTCCGAACGTTTGACCGTCGACGAAACGCAAGACCAGCGCGCCGGGCTCAGCGTGCACGACGTCTGGCGACACGTCCGCTGCTGCTGCTGCGCGGCTGGCAGCCAGTTCGTTGAAGCGCATTACACCGTGCACGGGGATGTCATCGCCGATGCGCACGAAAAATTTCTGACCGCGATCCTCGACGACGAAATTGGCGTTGGTGATGCCGCCGGTCAACGGTTGAGGATCAACCTTATCGCGCCAGAGCGCCAGAGCTGCCGCCTTCGCGAGCGCATCGTTCATATTCTCTCCTCCGTCAGTCCGAGCTCGCGCTTTTTGCGCCTCGCCCACGCGCTGATGAGGCGGTCCGCAATGATGGCGATGAACGCGACACACAAACCCGCGACGATGCCGCGCCCGGTGTCCGCCTTGGTCAGCGCGATGTAAACCTCTTGCCCCAGATCGCGCGTACCAACCAGCGCAGTAATGACCAACATGGCGAGAGCCATCATGATGACCTGATTGATACCCAGCATGATCTCCGGCATCGCAATCGGCAACTGCACGCGCCAAAGCACTTGCCGCCGCGTACAACCCATCGCGCGGGCGGCCTCGACAAGCTCGAACGGCACTTGCCGGATGCCGTGCACGGTGTAACGAATCGCCGGCACGACTGCATAGGCGACCACGGCGATCATGGCCGAAAAATCGCCGACGCGAAACAGCATCACGACGGGTATCAGGTACACAAACGACGGCAGTGTCTGCAGGGTATCGATGATCACCTGCACCACGTGATGTGCGCGCTCGCGCCGCGCCGCCCACACGCCGATCGGTATGCCGATCGTCGATGCGATGATCACCGAAATCCCGCACAGGTAGACCGAGATCATGGATTTTTCCCAGTTGCCCGTCACGGCCATGAAGAGCGCAAGCCCTGCTGTGAACACACTGAGCCGAACGCCGCCGAGCTGATAGCCGGCGAGCGCGACCAACGCGACGACCGCGCTCCACGGCAGAGCCAGCAGGAAGCGCTTGACCGGAATCAACACGTTCAGCAACAACCAGGACTTGATGGCATCGAGCTGATCGAAGAAGTTCACATTGATCCACGACACCAGATCCGACCAAAAACGGTTGGTCGAAATTTGCAGACTTTCCGGATAGGTCTGCAGCGCCGGGAAAACTGCAGCCAGCGCGCTGGTTACGACAACAACCAGCACTACAGCCGTGAAATGCGGATAACGCCTGACAAAACCTCGTGGCTGCTCATGATGTTCGGGCGGTGGGCGACGGGCGAAACCCTGACTCAAACGATCCAGTGCGATCGCAAGCAAGGTGATGGCAAGGCCCGCCTCGATGCCGTCACCGATGCGCAAACGCTTGAGCGAAGTCAGCACGTCGAAGCCCAGTCCGCCGGCGCCGATCATCGATGCGATGATGACCATGTTGAGGGACAACATGATCACCTGATTCACGCCGACCATCAGCGTCGGTCGCGCCGCCGGTATCAGCACCTTGCGCAACATCTGACGCCGCGAACAACCCGCCATCGAACCGAACTCGACGATCTCCGTCGACACCGAACGCAAGGCCAGCACCGTGACCCGCACCATCGGAGGCGTGGCGTAGATAATCGTCGCGATCATCGCCGCCACGGGGCCGAAGCCGAACAAAAACAGCACCGGCACCAGATAGGCGAAGACTGGCACGGTCTGCATGAGATCGAGGATGGGTGTTATCACGACTTCAGCGCCGCGGTTGCGAAAACCGGCGATCCCGACTGCAAGACCCAGTGCGGTGCCGATGGGCACGGCGATCAGGATCGACGACAAGGTCACCATGGCGCTTTGCCACTGGCCGAACACCGCAAGATAAAGAAAACAGCCCCCAACCAACAGCGCCAGGCGCCAATCTCGCGCGTAGTGACCGAGAATGGCCACAACCGCGACCACCGCCAGCCACGACAACCGCGGAAGCTGCACAACGCCGTCGGCAAAGGTCCCCCTGAACCCCGACGATAACAACCCCTCTGCAGCGCGCAGCGGCCAGCTCAGCAACCAGGATATCGAACGTGTGAACTCCTTGAATGTGAACAGACCGAAAGTTGCGTCGTTGATCAGCCACTTCATCGCATCGCTGATCCAGAATCGCAGCGGAATCTCCCAGTCGCGTGGATAGGCGAGCGCCCACGGCCAGAAATCCATCAACGCGTACAGCAGCGCGGTGGCGATAAATGCCGCTACCCAGATCAACAGCCAGGGAGACGGCCGCAGATCGTGGCCTGCGCCGCGGGCAGCGACAACCGTGCTCATACGTTCTTGCCGATCAGCACATCGAGCACCACGCGGCGGCGCAGGCGCCCAATCAGCCTGCCCCCGGCGTCGACCACCGCGGCGTCCGTTTCGCCATCGACGAGCTGCGCGGCCAAATCCTGAATCCTGGTATGCGCATCGACGCTGACATCGGGCGCACCATCGCCGTCGAGTGGCGTCATGACAGCGCGCGCCGTCAACACCTTGGCGCGTGGAATGTCTTTGGTGAACTCGGCCACGTAGCCGGTCGCGGGTTTGAGCACCAGCTCTTCGGGTGTGCCTATCTGCACGATCTCGCCATCGTGCATGATGGCGATGCGATCGGCGAGGCGAATCGCCTCGTCGAAATCATGTGTGATGAACATGATGGTTTTGTGGAGGACATTCTGCAGACGCAAAAACTCATCCTGCATTTCGCGGCGGATGAGCGGATCGAGCGCGGAGAATGGTTCGTCCAGAAACCATATCTCCGGCTCGACGGCCAGGGAGCGCGCAATACCGACCCGTTGTTGCTGGCCG
>JBPCXK010000506.1:0-4656 GCA_051008635.1 Gammaproteobacteria bacterium | reverse complement strand
TCTCACCACGGGGCGAGATGATCGCGCAGAGATTTGATTTCACAAGGCATTTTCTGAAGGAGCGGAATACAGGTCGTATTTCCGACTGAAGAAAATGCGTTGTGGAATAAAAGATCAAGCGAGGGCTCGTCATCGTGGTGAGATATGCGGGCTAGACGCTGTCGAGCCCGGACATACAGCGTCAACGCACGCCAAACGGAACCTGGCTACTCCCACTCAGTAGTTGTCTCCTGTTTTCCTCTCAGCACGGCGCGTAGAAACTCCGTAAACCGTAAACGATACGCTAACCGCTTGGGCGCAAATGCATCGATATGCCCCCCGTTGTCCACGACCCAGAAGTGCTTGCTCCCCTGCGCGCTCGCATACAGTCGATGCGCATGTTGAACCGGAACAATGGGATCATGATCGCCGTGGATCAACAGCAGCGGCACGGTTATGTTGTCGATGACCTTGATCGGATCATATTTTGAAGTCATGCCCAGCGCCATCCACTGCAAGGGCCACGTTAATATGACCTTTGACATTTTCTCGCGCATGATCCCCGGATAGCTGGCAAAAGCGCTTTCAGACACGACCGCGCGCAAAGGCACGCCGGACGTGGCCGCGGCATACAGGGCCATCGCGCCGCCTATGCTCTGGCCGAAAAGGATCAGGCGGTCAGGGTCCACGTCTTTTCTGCCTCGCACGTAGCGTAACGCGGCCGTCACATCCTGATGTGCGCCTTTGATATGCGGCGCCCCTTCAGAAAGCCCAAAACCGCGATAGTCAAAGATAAAGACGTCGAAGCCGTGCTCCGGCAGCCAATGCACCGCGGCGAAGTGCGTACTGATGTTCTCCGCGTTGCCGTGGAGGAATACGAGTGTGCCGGCAGCTTTTCCGGAAGCCGGCAGAAACCAGCCATGCAAACCGACACCATCGCCGCTGTGAAAACGAACATCCTCGTAACTCACGCCTACGTCCGAAGGAACGCGTAACAACTCTTTCTGCGGATAAAAGAGCAGTGTGCTGCAGGCAGATAGCTGCCACCAAAAGGCAACGCATACGCACACAGGCCTGCATATCCCACCACGATGACGAGCCCTCGTTTGATCTTCGAATCCACGGCACATTTTCTTCACTCGCAAATACAGCCCGTATTCCGCTCAATCAGAAAATCCGCCGTGAATTCAAATCTCTGCGCGATCATCTCGCCCCGTGGTGAGAAATGCGGGCTAGTAATAAACGTTGAGCCATACACTTCCTTCGGCCAGCCAACCGTCCAGTCTCCGGCGCGCCGCCGCGCCGGCGTTAAACGTCAAATCACGTCCCAAACGCCAGGACTGTTGAAAAGAGAACGTAGCACGATCGTGGTCTTCACGCGTGAGGCCAAACAGATATCGTCCTGCCAGCTTCATGCGCCAGTCACCAGTGATATTTCGCATTAACGCAACGGCCGGGCCGGCGCCCACGTAGGCGTTACTCCTGAATGCCTCACTGTAACCCGCTTCCACGTCCGCGCCTGCATAGGCGAGCAAACCGGAACCACCGAGCCGATAGCTCAAGCCCGGGCCACCGCGCAACATCAACGATACGTCTCGCTCGTCGCGGGCGTTGGAAACTGCCTCTCCACCGACGCTCAAATGCCAGGAGACGGGGCGGAAAAAATCGTCCCGTGACTCATAATTGTCCAGATTAACCAGATAGAGGTGCTCCAGCTTGACGCGCCTGGCAGACAACTCACCCGTGTAGTAGCGCAAACCCAGGCGGCCGAACTCGAGCGCGAAGTTGGAGGAATAACCATCGGCGGGGTCCAGCCAGTCATGGTAGACCCCGCGCCACCCGAAGTCGAGAAAGCCGCCGTTGTCATCCCCTCCCGCCCCCACACTGACACGCGCCGTGGCATGCCCCTTGTCTGGTCTGCTACCAGGCGCGGCGACAGCCAGCTCTTCGCTCACGACCTTGAGTCGGCTACGGCTTATCAGTAGTTGTCGCTCACGTTTGCTGAGCTCTGGTTCCAGTACGTTGCGCGCAGCAATCTTGCGATAACGCAGATAGTCGAAAGCCATATCGAGAATCGCTGCCTGACGGTCGACGGGCAGTTGTTCGAGCGCCTGACGGTGAGCTTCGACGCCATCAGCGTAGATCGCGTTGGACAATTGGTCTTCCTTCGGACCCAGACGTGCGCGTCGCGCCACAATCTTGCGGTAGCTGGAGGGAAAGTAGTCGACTCTTTCGACCAGGCCGTTCTCGTCCAGGACACGCAGCGTATCGGTCGGCAGCACCCACGCGCCGAACTCAGCAGTCATCTCGTGCGGATACAGATCGGCTTCGAGCAATGTGAGAACGTGGTAAGAGCAATTTTCGGTGAAGAAATAGTAGTCGAAATGCGTGCCCACCAGTTCCCAGGCATGCATCAACACGCTGTCCACAGTCTGTTGCGACACACGCAGTTTGTACTCCCAGATATCACGGTTTTCCATCTGCGCGTATTCGCGCAGTTTCATGTGATAGGGAATGACACGGAAACGGCCGACAAAACCACCCGTCAGGCCCTTGACTGCGTAGCCCATGGCGTTGCTGTTGTCAGCTTCCGCCGCGTAGTTGATCGTGAAATCGAGCATCCGCGACGCTTTGTCCTGTCCTTTGCCGTCAATGCGAATCAACGTATGGCCGAACATGGACGACGGGCTATTGGGATGCGTCGATGGGAAAACGACGGTGAGGCCCGTGGGCTCAATCGTTTTGTAAAAAACGTCGAAGCCGTTGCAGGGCTGCGCAGGCATCAACGCGGTATCGAAACTCAGCTTTCTCTTTAACCAGTGATAACGCGCGAGAAAGCGGCATTGTGGCGTATGGATTGACGGCGGTACCGGGCGTTCAGAAAAAAAGCTAGCCAGCGTCGAAAATAACTCTTGTCGCGGATCCGAGTGCCCGCGCCCGGAGGTAAAGAAATTGGCTCCGTCTACTTCGCTCGTATAACCACCCCAAAAGTTTTTTCGATAGTGCATCAACGCATGCCACGCGGGATCCATATGTAGCTGCAACTGATCAGCGCGGCGAATAAGCTGCTGGAGATACGGGTGATCCTCGCCCAGCGCCCGCTCGACCACCTGATCGTAGTCACCTGCTTCGAGCAGGTAATCCAGATCACGCTCTCCTGCCTCCCCGGTATTCAAAGCCGTCAGCAATCCACCAAGAGCGATCAAAGCTCGTATGCCCATTGGCTGCCAGCCGGCAACCGCGCCACGCGTCGGCGAAGAACGTAATAACGCGATGATGATTTTCTACGGGCAGCTACAGCGCCACACGGAATTCAAGGCATGTGGGCCATTGCGCCTTTTGCCGTCGAGCACAAAAAATCCCCACCGGCCAAGCCGGCGGGGATACCTGCAAGCTGAAGCCGGGGCCTAGCCCGCATTTCTCACCACGCGGCGAGATATGCGGGCTAGCGAGAGTATTTGGACAATTCCGGATAACTCAGCATAGCGGTGTGCAAGCCGGAAACCACGCTTGCCGCACTGCCAGTGAATTCCAGAGCCGCGAATTCCTGCTGCGCCATCTCATAGAAGGCAGCCTTGTCCTGCTCGTCGATCTCCATGATGGTCGCCAGCGCCTCAAGATGAGCGCCAGCGCCCTGCGCCATATCTCTGGACAGATTGTCCATGTTCGCGCTCAGATACTCGTCTTTGCGCTGCTCCTTCATGACAGTCTGGGAGGGATCGCAGCCCAGCAACTCATCGTCCATGGAAGCCGCCGTTGACATAAAGAAGGTCCTGGCCACAAGAATATCGTTAAGAATAGACGCGCCAATGTTCGCGCCTTTGCCGGATTTACCTTCCATCACTGCTTTACCGATACCGCAGCCGGCGCCGGTTTCCTCCGCAAGGCCGTTTTGAGCAGCCAGGCCGATGATTATCGTCAGCGACACCAAGATCAGTTTGTTCTTCATCGTATTTCCCCGTGAATCACGTGATTGAAAGCCAAGAGCCAAGCGCTCGCGTAAAAACTACCGCACGTACTTCGCCAGGGCCGGATCAGCCAGCATCGCGGTGTTCAGGGCGGCCAGCATCCCGGGCGCACCCTGCCGCGACGCTTCCATCAATCCGGCAAGTTGTGCCTGCGTCAGGCTGAAAAATCCGGCTTTGTCGTCTTCGGAAATGTAGAGGAGGGAAGCCAGCGCATCCAGATGATCGCCGCGACCTCTGGCCATTTCCCGGGAAAGATTGTCTATATTCGACGCAACGAAGGCCTTGCGCTGAAATTCATTGGATACGACGGTTTCGGGGTCACAACCCGCCGTTCCGGACGTCAAGCCAAACCATTGGTTCGAGCTGGTGCCGTTGGTTGTCGCGGCTGCCGCGTGGGCGGACAAACCGGATTGCCCCTTGAACGCCAATGTACCCCAACCACAACCGGGCCCACTGTCCGCATGTGCAGCGCCAGTGAGTCCGAATGCCGCAAGCGCCGTCGACCATATGAGCTTTTTCATGTTTGTCGTTCCTGCTATTAACATTGAAAATCGATAGAATGTAATTATTACAGACATTCCCGATGTATTTATAGGCATTCGAGGCTGGTAATGTCAAGCAGGGCCTGCACATTCGCTTCCCACGCCATGGCATCAGGCAAAGGCACCCACTACCCATTGACACCCGCGACGGCCGGACCCAGCGCGTG
>JBPCXK010000505.1:0-3275 GCA_051008635.1 Gammaproteobacteria bacterium | reverse complement strand
CACGGGCGCCAAAGGTCCTGTACACAATCCCTGGATGCACGGCCATTCCGCCGGCGGGTCATCCAGTGGCAGCGCGGTGCTGGTATCGACAGGAGAAGTCGATCTCGCCATTGGCGGTGATCAGGGTGGCTCCATCCGAATACCCGCAGCCTTGTGCGGTGTCGTCGGGATGAAGCCGACCTATGGGCTGGTGCCCTACAGCGGTGTGATGCCAATCGAACTGACCCTCGACCATATCGGACCGATGACCAGAACCGTTGCCGATAACGCACTGCTGCTTGAAGTGCTGGCCGGCGAGGATGGCCTGGATCCGCGCCAGTACGCGCCGCAAACCGCACGTTACACTGATGCGCTGGGCGCGAACATCAAAGGACTCAAGGTTGGTGTGGTGGAAGAAGGCTTCGCGCACGCCAACAGTGAAACCGAGGTTGACGAAAAAGTTCGCGCCGCGGCGCTGCGACTGGAATCTCTGGGTGCAAACGTGAGTCCTATTTCGCTGCCCATGCACGCGCAGGGTAAGGCGATCTGGACCCCCATCGCGCTGGAAGGACTGACGGAAATGATGATGAAGGGCAACGGCTATGGTACCAACGCCCGCGGTCTGTTTGTTACCAGCCTGGTCGACGCCCATGGTCATTGGCGTGAACACGCGGATAAATTTTCCGTGACGCTTAAATTCGCGTTGCTGGCGGGGGAATACTTCGGTGGCCGGTATGGGCATCACTATTACGCCAAAGCACAGAACCTCAGTCGTCAATTACGCGCGGCATATGATGTAGCGTTTGACCGCTTTGATTTACTGCTGTTGAGCATTTCGCCGGGGGAATTTTTTACCTTTCTCGGACCCAGCGGATCTGGTAAGTCATCGATACTGCGCATGATTGCCGGTCTGGAAACGCCCGACAGCGGTCGCGTTATCATTGCCGGTCAGGATGTGACCAACACGCCCCCCTGGCAACGTAACCTCGGCATGGTGTTCCAGCAATACGCGGTGTTTCCGCACATGAATGTCGGGGCCAACGTCGCGTACGGAATGCGTATGCGCAAGCACAGTCGTCACACTATTGAAGAAAGGGTCGACAGTCTATTGAAGCTAGTTGGTCTTCCGGATATGCAGCAGCGCGCGGTGACTCGGTTGAGCGGTGGAGAACAGCAGCGCGTCGCGCTGGCAAGGTCGCTGGCACTGGAACCAGATCTTCTGTTACTCGACGAACCGCTGAGCGCACTGGACGAGAAAATTCGACGTGAGATGCAGAACGAGCTGAAACGCATTCAGCATCAGACAGAAACAACTTTTGTCTACGTCACCCATGACCAGGACGAAGCGCTGACCATGTCGGACCGCATTGCGGTGATCAGTCACGGTCGCTGTGTTCAATGCGATGAACCGGAGGCGTTGTTTCAGAAGCCGCGAAACCGATTCGTCGCGCAAGTACTGCGGTTGAGCGGTTTAGAAATCGCCGACGGTTTATCATAACTGTACTTCCTCAATCAAAAATGCGTCACAAGTGAGTGACACGTCACCCGGAGACGCCCCGGAACCCCGCATTTCGTCTTACGTATCGGTGCGCCGATCGCGCATGACCTGATTAGATTCATTCCAGCTACGCTTGCTCTGGCCTCGGATAATTCGACGTCAGGGCAATGATCTCGTCAGCGTCAGCGCCCGCCGGTCCGGCCACTGGCCAGCCGGTATGGGAGCTACATCCGTCCTGGAGATGAAAAAAAGGCCCTACTCCCCGCCACCCTACCCTTCTGTCACACGGGAATATATGGATAACCACCGCAAGGCAGGCTGAATTGGGCGCGCCAATCGATTGCGGAGTATTGGGAGTATCACTCTATCCTTCGATAATGTTTGCCGGGTACTGAAGGATGTGCGTGTCAGTCGTGAGCAAAGGCAGGTTCTCAACGCGTGCTTGCGCGACCAGCATGCGATCAAATGGATCGCGATGAATCGCGGGCAGTGCCAGTGTTTCCATTGCGTGAGCGAAGTGCACCTGGAGCATGGCGAAACCTTGTTCGCGGACCTCTTTCTCCAGGTCGCCATCGATTGTCAATTTGCCCAAGGCTTGCTTGATCGCGATCTCCCCCGCCGTGGCCGCGCTGACGGTGGGCATGTTGGCCGGATCGGCCACGAGATCCCGCGCCTTCGAAGACAGGCGGGAATCGTCGCCCAGCCACCAGAGTAGTATGTGGGTGTCGAGTAGAATGTCCATGTCCTACTTCGATTTGGCTTTGCCCTCAAACAGATCCGCGATCAGATCGCTGTCCGCCTCAAAGTCATCCGCCAAGTGGATTTTTCCTTTCATACTTCCGGCGGCGCGCGGAGCCACCGTTGGGGCATAGGGGCTCAGCACCGCCATCGGCTTTCCAGCCTTGCCAATGATCACCGACTCGCCGCGTGCGACGCGCTCGATGATCTGAGACAGGTGAGTTTTGGCCTCGTGGATGTTGATTGTCTTCATGCCGACAACCTATTCGCATTCATGGACTAAGTCAACTAAGTCTAGTGCCTGCGAGTAGACTGGCGGACGCGTATCTGGACGTCTGGCAGCCGCCGCCTCGCGTGGAGTCGGACCCTCTGCGTCAAATCTGCTCAGAAGCGAAAGGCGTGGAGCGGATCCATTCGACAGTTTCTCTCAAGAGCGTGGGGATATCCCGCATCTTAACGCCCAGGCTGTCTTGCCTCGTGAAGTCAAAACCTGTCGGGGCGACCGGCGGCCGTCGAGCGCCTGTGGGGGACTGGTCAGTTCCGCTTTACAGGTTACGTTACCTGTAGGGGTTTCGGAATAGGGTAATGCGCGCGCGGTAGAGCGGAAGGAGGGAAGTCGTCAGGGTCGCGATCTGGGATGATGTTGTTTGCGAAGACAAACCATTCCTGGAGGAGCCCATGACTGGACTACACCGCACGCCCCTGACGACGTCCCAGAAGGTCAAGTGTGCCGCATTGGCGGTCGCAGGCCAACACGCTCACGGCACGGTGAGCGCGTTGAGTCGTCAGTACGGTATCTCTCGACCGACGAAGCGCGCGGGGCAGCATCACAAGTGCTCACGGAGCATTTTGTCGAGGCCGAGCGCGGGCGGCAGTCGGTGCGCGTGGGGGTCGATGAGGCGCAGCTGCAGCGTGCGGTGGTGGCATTGCGTGTCATGGCGCCGAATGCGATTCGCCCGATCGAGGAGCTGTTGCGTCAACAAGCTAATGGAAGAGCTGTCCACGATAGCGGCCGCGCAGCACGACGCGGAAACACGATTCCGTGCGCTGGCCGCTCGCG
>JBPCXK010000504.1:0-7077 GCA_051008635.1 Gammaproteobacteria bacterium | reverse complement strand
CTCCTGCGCAACGCCGCCAGTTGCCGGCTCGTGATTGGTCACGGCGTCGATGTACGGTACGCTGGATTTCAGTTGCGCGACGGTGTTCGCGGGCCGGTTGCCACGCACCCCGCCGCCGGTGCGGTAGGTAATGCGAACATTGTTCTGCCCCACGGGCGGGAGCAGGCCATACCTGCCGTCGCCAAACCGCAGTTTGCCGGTCGCTGCATCGATGATGTAATGACGATCGCGCGAACCGGAGGAGTAGAAATCAGACACCGGATGCCAGCGCACCCAGATCTCGTCCGGCTGGCCGGTCGCATCCAGGGTGACGGTGATGGCATCCGCTCCTTCGAGCTTCCGCAACACCGACTGTTCGGCGGGCGCGGGCATTTCCGCTTCGCGCACCTGCACCTGCTGACCGGGTTGTACCGGCGCCTGCGCGGCCTGAAAGGTTTGCCCGGCGTTGCCGTTGCTCGAGCCCAGGATTTCATCGCGGCTGGTGGTCACCTGCGCCGCCCAGGTGGTGTTGAGCAGTACGCGGCGTAGCCCGGGCATCAGCGGAAATGCGCCACTGTGCCAACGCACACGCAACCAGTACAAAGAGTGGCCAAACAATGGCCGGCTGGTGAAGCCATGGGGGCCGACAAAGTGCACCAGGTCGCGCCGGGCCAACCCTTGTGTACGGTCCAGCGCGCCCAGGGCGGTCCAACCTGCGGGGCCGGCGTACTCCCAGACAAGCCGGGCAAGCGTTGCTGGATCGATTCCAGCCAGCTTGTCGGCGGCGACGTGTTCGGGCAGTGGCGGCTCGGCGCGCACGTACAGCGTGGTCGGGCGCGGATCGAAAGGCCGATCAAGCCCCAGGTACAGCGCCGGGCGGGTATCCTCGGTGATAGTGAACGGCGGGAAGGGCGTGCCGCCTGGCTTCGCGGCATCGGCGGTGTGATTGCGGAAGACGAAATCGTTGTTCGTCAGGCATGCTGAGACGGGCAGTTCTCGTCCCGGGCTGGCGTCCGGGATAAACTCGATCGACTGCACGACGGGCGGCGCGTAAGTCGCCGCCACTGTTTCAAACCCTTCGTAGCTGGTGGTCGTTTTTTTGCCGTCTTGCGTTGTCTCCACCGTAAACGTCTTTGCTCGAACCGTCGCATCCTCGCCATAGTGTCCGCCCGTGATGCGGGCGCGCAGCCAGTGCTTTTGCTCGCCTTCGACCGTGGCCGGGGCTATGCTGCCCGGCAGGGTGAATGTAATGCGGCCGTTGTGGGTGAGCTTGTCTGGATTCTTTCTCGCTTCGCTGTTTGCAAGGGCTTCCCAGCTCCGCCCGTTCCAGACCTCCCAGGTGAGCTGCGGTGCACCGCTCGTCAAAACTTTCGGGATGGGGGGCGCCGAAGCGTCAGCCGGATTGACCAGCGTTGTCTCGAGCGTGACTCGCCCGCCAGGTTTTGCCAACGCCTGTTCGCAGGCGACATAGAACGTGTCGTTATAGCGCGGCTGTTCGCCAAACGGGTAAAAGCCCTTGCTGAGATCGATGGCGCTGCCGTTGAAGTAGGTCATTTCAGGCTGTAGCCGCTGCAGCGTGTCGAGTTGCCTGAGGCTGATGGCGCTGATCCCGGGCAACTCCCAGTCATAACCGACCGTCAGCGATCCGATCCGCGGCCGTTCGGCGTACACACCGGCGGTAATCTCCACGCGCAGCCAACGACCGGTACGGGTCGCATGGAGCGTGCGTTGCCAGTCTACGGGCAGGCGAAATCGCACTTCGCCGCTGACAGTAAGCGCCTGGGTGTCATCGGCGAAGGCGAAACTCGCCAGGCTTAAATCTGTCCACTGGTCCTTGCCTGTTCTAATCGACCACTTGAGGCTGACCGCGGGTTTCCCGGGCCGCGCCAGCGTAACTTGCAGCTTCGCGATGGCGCCGCCGGCCTGAAACGCTTCATCCGCGCTGAGATAGAAGGGTTTGATCGCGGCGGTCTCCCCAAACGGCTGAAACGGGAGTGTCAGCGCGTGCGGATTACTCCTGCCACTGGCAACGGATTCCGGGACCAGGTTCTTTTTTGCGGGGAGCAAGGGCAATTTCAAGCGTGCACGCAGCCAACCGGCTTGCACGCCATTTATGCTATGCGGCTTGAGTTCTGGCACCTGCCCCAGGGTCACTTGCCAGGCGCCTGCCTGCAGTTCCGTTTTAGTCGGGTCTTTACGTTGCCACGCCGCGCCGTCCCAGTACGACCATTCGATCGGCCACGTTGTCCACTGCCACGTATCGCTCACGTTAAGGATCAGCATGACTCTTTGCTGCGCCTGCTGTGTCAGCAGCTCGTCGCACGCGATATAAATCTCGTGCGGCACGGCCTGGTCGCCCTGGAACGCGGCGAACGCTTCATCCTTTTGGCCGGACGCCTGCAACAACCGGTCGCTATAGCGATCCGTTTCGGTGTCGCGCACAAAGACCGCTTTCAATTGCGCGCGGGTCGCCACCAGGTCGCGCTCGGTTTCAAAGCTGACTTCTTCTTCCTCGCCTGCCAACGGCGCGGCCGCCGCCCGCGTGCCTGTCGGCACGGTGGCGTCGACCGGGCTGTTTGCCGCCACGCGAAATGTCAGCGGAACGCGCGCGGGTCGCGGCGGCGATACTTCCGTGCCGATCAGGTTGAGGAAGGCCAGGAGATTCTTTTCCGGTGCCTTGTTGATACGTTCAATGCCGAGTTCGGCGAAACGGGCGAAAATATGGATCAGGGCGAGCCCGGGATCCAGCTTTCCACCGGCGGGAGGTTTCCAGTTGGTGGCGTAAGCCCGGGCCAACTTCTCAGTTGCGGCGACGATGTCCTCGCGCTTACGCTTGTCGATCAGCGGTGCGTCCATGGCTCAGTCCAGATAGAAGGGATAAACCAGATTGAAACGGCTGTTGGTCGAACGGACCTGATAGTTGATCTCGATCAGCAGCAGGTTGGGTTTGCCGGGATCGGGGATTGCGCTCACATCCAGCACGTCGATGCGGTGCTCCCAGGTCACCAGCGCATCGCGCACGGCCTCGGCGACCCTGCCGGCCAGGCCGGCATTGTTGACGCCGAAAACCAGGTCATGAATGCCGCAGCCGAATTCGGGGCGCATCACGCGCTCCCCCGGCGAGGTGCCGAGAATCGTCCAGATCGACTGCCGGATGTTGTCGTCGGCATGCGCCACTTTGACGTGACCGTTTTTGTCCAGCCCCACCGGAAACTGCCAACCGCTGCCAAGAAAATCAGTCGCCATGAGCTCAGCCGATATTCACCGTGCCGGCGGCAACCACCGTGCCGACGGGCATATCGCTCGGGTCATTGCAGGTCAGCGCCGTGTCGCCACTACGCGCGGCGGGCTTTCTGTTGATCATCACCGTTTGACTGCCCTTCTGAATGGTTGCTTTGTTACTCGGCGGTTTTTGAAAACTGGTGCCGGGCGACGTGGGCGTATGGGGGGGCGTATTGTCGGCCGTGCTACCCACCGTGGCGGCAGGATTACCCATGATCTTGACGTTGCTGCTCAGTCCGCCGTTGATCATGCCGTTAAACTGATGCGGCAACGGTGTCGGTGTGGGCGCACCGGAAGGCGCGGGCACCATGACAATGTGGGTGTCGGTGGCTACGACTTTGTCGCCTTTTTTGGCAGCGGGTGAGCCCATTTCGGTTTCGGTTTTCGGTTGACGGTTAACGGTTAACGGTTCTTCAAAGAATCGTGCAATTTTTGAAGCATTTTTGATATTGATTTCAACTCTTGGATCAACCCTTTAGCTTTCCGATCTTCAAAAGAGACACTCATACTCTCCTCGTGCCCCGCCCTTCACAGACCGTCAACCGGCAACCGTCAACTTAGTTAATATTGACCATCCCGCCCTTCGCATTCAGCGTGTTCCCGCCATCCAGCTCCATGCTCGTTTTCGCTTTGACCTCGACTGTCGGCGCGACCATGGCAATACGACTCTTGGTAAAGGCAAGCTTGTCTTTCCCTGATTCAACCGTAATGTCGCCGTCAGATTTAATGGCTATACCGTCCTTGCTCTGCAGCGTTAATTTACCCTTGGCGGATTTGATGCTGATATCGGCGTCGGCGCTGATGGTGATACTGTTGTCCTTGGTGTTTATGGTGATGCTGTTCTTCGTGCTCTTGTCGATAACTTCGATCTTCTCCTCACCTTTCGTGTCGTCCAGCCGCACGATGTGACCGCTGCGTGATTTGATGGTGCGCACGTTGTTCTTGCCATCGCTGTTGTCTTCCGGCGGTTTGTCCTTGCCGTTCCACAACGCGCCCAACACATAGGGCAAGCGAACGTCGCCGTGCTCGAAGGCCACCAACACCTCATCGTCCACTTCCGGCAAAAAGTACATGCCCCGTTTGGCGCCGGCCATGGGCGTGACGACCCTGGCCCAGTCGCTCTCGTCCTTCTCCGAGAGCCAGGGAAGCTTCACTTTGACTCGGCCCAGTTTGTCCGGGTCCTGGTTGTTGGTGACGATGCCAACGACGGGCGCGTAGATACGGCTGTCGCTCGCGCTTTGTCCCAAAAGCTGGCCGAAGATGTCCATCAGGCAGCATTCCTCCGCACTGTGAAAGCGGTTGTGAACCCATCCTCCGAAACCGAGTGGGTGGTAGAGGTGACGTAGTACGGGCCACTGAATTTTTTCCCGGCGCCTTCAATCTTGACCACAGTCCCCGCGCGCAGCTTGGGTTCGCCGCGACAGGTGCCTTCACCGCTGATGTAGGCCAGCGCGAGCTCGTTGAATTGGCCCAGCGCCATTTGATCCGCTTCGGCCTTGCTCAACACCGCCTCGCTGGCGCCCGCCATGCTCGATTTGCCGAAGGCTTTGTCGGTCAGGCTGGCCCCCGATTTACTGCCGCCCATCCTGGTGGATTCCTCGCCTGCTTTCGCCTTGCCGACGATGGCCTCTTTCTTGTTGACGTCCCAGCCGCGCACCACCAGCTCGCCGACCTGCGAGTCCGTGGACAGGCGCGCCGAGAATTCCAGGATGTCCGCCGTCGACAAGGTCACGGTGTTTCCTTCCGTGGCCTTGTTCTGCGGCGGTTGGAAATACAGTGTCTTGGATCGAACAAATACCTCATAACCGATACGGCCCGCCCGCTCCTGCAGAAAATCCAGATCGGTCTGGTTATGTTGCAGCACGTAATCCTGCGACACTTTGCTGTCCGTCACTTTGGCCTGCAGGCCGGCGTCGCCGGCTATTTGCCTGGCAATTGCGCTGTCCTTCATCTTGGTGAAAGAGCGGGTCCGGCGTCCGCGCAACAGTCGATGCCGCAAGTCGTAACCGCGCACGGTGAGCATGGGCGACTCGTCGGCTTCGAATACAGGTTCCAGGCTGGTGATTTCGGCCAGCATCACTTTGTGCAACGCATCGACATAACCCAGCCAGATCTCGACCTCGTTGCCGGGCTCGAACAGCTCGGCGTCCGACCAGGTGATCTTGAGCTTGTCCATATCCCAGTTGTAGAGCTCCAGACTGAACATGCCGGGAGCGTCCAGGTCTTCCTGCACCGTGATGGTCGCCAGGTCTGAAAACGCCTTGACCGGTAGCTTCTTGCCGTTGATGCGGACATTGATGTCGGGCAATTCCGAAGTTTTTTGCATGGCGCAGCCTGTCGGATCACGGCCGCAGCGCCGGGATGATCAACACATGACCAGGCCTTATCTGCTGTCGGGGGCTGATAATCTTGTTGGCCCTGGCGATATTCCGCCATAGCGCAGGGTCGTTGTATTCCTCCGCCGCCAGGCTTTGCAATGTGTCGCCACGCTGCGCCACGCGTGTCCTTGGGACGTCGGCCGAATGCAGCTCGCGCGCAAACGACTCCGTGAAACGCTCGACAAATGAGCAATCGACGGTCGCGCGCACGGGCATGCCATCCGGCATGAACATCGTGAACTTGTGGTTCAGGGAGGTGAGCACGCCTTTGAAGAATTCATACTCGCCCCACTTGAGCTTGCACTGCGGCGGTCGATGTAATTCCTGATTGACGCGAATGAGGTCGACCAGCTTTTCCGTGTGTTTCTTCACGTTGGTCGCTTCGGGCGATGACATGAAGGGATTGGTGGGCACGACAGCCGCTTTCAGGTGACCGAGCGTCAGTTTGTCGGCGCTTTTTTCGTAGGTATCGAAGAACAACTGGACGTTCAGCGTCTCCGGATCGCTGGAAATAAACCGCTGCACCCCGGAATCCGACGCGACGCCCTTGCTTGCCAGCCTTTCGTGTTTCCAGCTCGCCTGGCGCGAGAAGCTCAGTTCTTCGGGATTGAAAAGCGCTTCGATCCTGCCGGTGAATTTACCGATCCGTTTGGTCTCATATTCGATTTTCAGCTTTTCCAGCCCGCCGCCACCGCTACCCAGGCCGAGGACCTCCGAAGCAAGCTTGCCCTTGTTTATGGCCATCTCTTGACCCGCCTGCGTTCGGCCTCGACAGCCAGGCGACGCATGAACCGACGCTCGACTTTATGAACGATGCCATCAATATCGATGACAGCCGGCTGGGCACGCGCGCCGGATTGCTGCAATTCCGCCTCGGATACCTGAGCGGGAAGCGCTGTTGCCGCACCCAGGGGCAAGGGCTTGCGCCGATCCATGCGCGCCACGCTGACTTCCCTCACCATGCGTTCCCGCACGATGGGTAACACTGTCGGTGAGGCGTAGCCGGACACGGGTAGCCGATGACCCGGCGCGGTGGCAGTGACCGTCGGCGGCTGCAACGCAGACCGGGCCTGCGCGCCGGCACGGGTGCCGGGGACAGCGGCAACGGCGCGACCGCGACGCGACTCGGGCCGCGCGACCGTTGACCGATCCTCGCCGTCACCTCGTTCCGCCGCCAAGGTCGCCGTCGTTAGCGTGGTTAACGGGGCTTCAGCACGAGCAAGCGGTGAGACCACGGGCAGCGGCCTGGCGCTCGACGCCGCGGTCGCATCGGCCGGCTGCCGGGTTTCGGTCGCCAGGGGCAGACGCTCCGACTGTTGCCCGGTTAAATCCCTTTCCGTCGGCGCAGATCCCGACTCGATCGTTGCCTTCGCATCCGGGGAAACATCGTTCGGAGCCGCTGGCGTACCCGGAATCCCCTGTGGGCCGACAATCGGCA
>JBPCXK010000503.1:0-8046 GCA_051008635.1 Gammaproteobacteria bacterium | reverse complement strand
GTGTAAAGCTGGTCGGCACAGTTCCCAGCGAGCAGGCAAAACAACAGGCTGGCGAAGAAGTGGCTGGCCTGTCGGGCGTGCGCTCGGTCGACAATCGGTTGGCGGTCGTCGGGCCGGCGCTGGTCGCACGCGCCGCGCAAACCACTCCCGGCGCCAGCCTGACACCCCCCAGATTTAGCATTTTCTCGGGCGAACGCACGACGCTGCGCGGCAGTGTCCCCGATCAGGCGAGCGCGGATGCCGCACTGGCCGCGGCCGCGGCGACCTTCGGGGCCAGCAGCGTCATCGATCGGCTCGTTCCGGACAGCCACGTGAGCAATCTGCCGTGGGTAGCACCGGTTCTCGCGCTTGGGCCGCTGTTGAAAGACGTAACGCACGGCTCGCTTGAAGTCGACGGCCTGACGCTGACGCTAAGGGGCGCGGTGGACACTGCTGAGCAACGTGACCGGCTCGCCCAGGCGGCGATGGAAGCAGCAGGCGCTGGGTTGCGCGTAGACAACCGGCTTGTCGTAAAAGGCATGGCCGACGGCCAAACGCCCAGGTTACACGTTGTCGCCAACAGCGGGCTGGTCACGGTTTCGGGTTCGTTGCCCGACCACGAGACTGCCGATGCCTCGATCAGGGCCGCCGGTGAGATCGCCGGCGCCGAAAAGGTCGAGAGCCGCCTGACCATCGATGATGGCCTCGACAGGTCGGACTGGCTGGAGCCCGCCATCACGCTCATCCCGCGGTTGCGTGATGTGGACAATGGCTCGCTACTGGCCGGCGATGGCGTGGTACGTCTGACCGGCGCGGTCGACGCCGCGCCAATGCGCGAGCAATTGGGCAACGACGCCGCGATCTCACCCGATCTGCAGGTCGACAATCAACTCGTTGTGCGCGAGCGGGCCGTATCGCCGAGATTGCGCATTGACGTTAACAACAAGCTTGCGACGGTGAGCGGTACGGTGCCCAACAGTCAAGTCGTCGACAACACCGTCGGCGCGGCCAGGCAGGCATTTGGCCAGGAGTTCGTGCAAAACCGTATGGCAATCGGCGATAAGGTGCTGGAACCGCCGTGGCTCGGCAAGCTGGTGGGCGTCACGCCGCATTTGAAGGGTATCGACCCGCTGTCGCTCAGCGCGGCGGACGGCCAGGTGATCATCACCGGGGTGATCGACAGCGAAGCGCGGCGCGCAGAGGTCGGCGAGACGATTGCGCGGGCAGTATCACCCGATCTGGAAGTGGATAATCAGTTAATCGTCAGCGCGCCGGTTACGCCCCGGACCGATCCTCCGAATGTGCGCATCGACGTCCGGGACCAGGTCGCGACACTCAGCGGCCTGGTCGCCGACCAGGACGCCATCGACATGATGGTCTCCAACGCAAACAAGGTGTTCGGCGCCGGCAACGTGCGCAATCGCCTCATTGCTGGCGATGCGGTGACCCGGCCGTTTTGGCTGCCACGCGTGGCCGAGCTCATGCCGAAGCTGCAGGAAGTGGACTCCGCCACCCTGGCCGCCGTCGGCGACGCGTTGACCTTGGAAGGCACGGTCGCCAGCGCGGCAACCCGCGACGCGATTGGCGCGGACGCAGCAGACGCCGCCGTGGATGCACTTCGCGTCGATAACCGCATCGTGGTCGCCAGAACCGTGCCGCCCACTCTACGCATGGCAATGAGCGGCGAGCGTGCGGTGCTCGAAGGCACGGCGCCAGATCAGGAAACCGCTGACCTTGCCATGGCCGAGGCCGCGAAGCTGGTCGGCGCGGGCAATGTCGATAACAAGCTGCGGATCTCCGAAAACATCACCAAGCCAAGCTGGTTGCTCGAAGCAATCAAGCTGTCCTCACAGCTGAAAGGCGGCGATCCGGCGTCCCTCGACATCAGCGCCGACGCCGTCACACTGACGGGTGAAGTGGACAGTTCCGCGACGCGCAGCGCGATCGGGGAAAACGCGGTTGCGGCCGTGGGTAGCGCGCTCGAGGTCGACAACCGGCTCACGATTGCGCGCACCGCACCTCCCGCCATGCGCGCGGAGGTCAAGGATGGGCGCATCATGCTGAGCGGCTCGATGCCGGATCAAGAAGCAGTTGATCTGGCTGTCGCCGAGGCCGCCAGACTGGTCGGTGGCGCGAGCAAGGTGGACAACCAACTGCAGATCAGCGACAACATCACCAACCCGGATTGGCTCGCTGACGGAATCAAATTGACTTCGCGCTTTAAAGACGTCGAATCCGCGGCGCTCGAGGTCAGCCAGGCCGGGGTGATTCTCGCGGGCATGGCCGCCAGCGCTGCTGCGCGGGATGAGATCGAGCGAGCGGCCGAATCCACTGTGGGCAACGCGTTGCAGGTCGACAGCCGCGTTACCGTCGCACGCACAATCGAACCCGAGCTACGCGTGGTAGTGGACGCTGACGAGGCCACGGTCAGTGGCACCATGCCAAATCAGGAAGCCGTAAATCTGGCTGCGGCTACTGCCGGCAACACCTTCGGCGTGGACAACGTGACAAACGAGCTCACAGTGGCCGAGGACATCACGAGCCCGGCGTGGCTGCCGAACGCCATCGAGCTCGCAAGCGAGTTTAAAGACATCGATCCGGGCTCCTTGACGGCGGTGGGCGGCGTCCTCACGCTTACCGGCACAGTCGACAGCACCAGCCACCGCGAAGAGATTGAGACGAAGGCGCTCGCGGCCGTTGGGGATGCGCTGCGGGTTGACAACCAACTCGTGGCTGAGCCCAAGCTCCAGCCCGTTGTGCGTTTCGAAACCACGGACAATCGTGTGGTATTGACCGGTACCGTTCCCAGCCAGGAGCTTGCCGACCTCGCCGTAGCCACGGCGGCGGACGCTTTTGGGGCCGGCAACGTGCACAATCAGCTCAAGGTCGACGACCAGACGGCAAATCCACAGTGGCTGGCGCGTTCCATCGAGCTGGCGCCGCAGATGCGCGGCATCAACCCTGCCTTGCTGAGCGCCGAAGCAGGCGTGCTGACCTTGGCCGGAACCGTGAACAGCAAATCGAAACGGGAGCTCATCGGCGCCATGGCCGTAAAAGCTGTTGCCCCCGCTCTGAACGTGGACAACCAGCTCGAGGTGACATCGGTGGCGCAGGTGGTCGACAAGCTGCGAAGACTTGGCCTGGAAGAGATCACTTTCGAGACGAACAGTGCCGAAATTACGCCACAAGGACGAGAAATACTGGCGAAAGCCGTAGCATTAATGGCACAGTATAAGGCAGTCCAGTTCGAGGTTGCCGGACACACGGACGCGAGCGGGGATGATGACTACAATATGCAGCTGAGTCAGCAGCGCGCGGACTCAGTTGTCACTTTTCTTTCCAATAAGGGGATCAATCCGGGCCGGCTGGAAGCGAGGGGATATGGCGAGGGGCAACCCATCGCAGCTAACCATTCGGCTCAGGGGAGAGCAAAAAACAGGCGGATAGAATTCAGGGCTATAGGGAAATGAGCCATGATTTATCTCATGTCGGAAATGATTGCATATCTAGTGCTGGCTGCCGTTGCGGGCGCCATCTGCGGATGGCTACTACGCAGGCTTAACGCCAAGCAGGTTGAACAACAGCTTCAGGAGCAGCTCGCCACAAGCGAGACGCGGGTTGGAGATCTCGAGGGCGCGCTGGAGGAAGCCAGAGCTGCGCGCGCGCCGGCCGGCAGTGAACTGGAAGCGCAGATGCAGGAATTTGCGGAGCTACGCGCCACCCACAACGCGACCTTGGTGCGGCTGGAGGCCCTGCGCAGTCTGGACGCCGGCCGGAGCAAAGAGTTCGAAAAGCTGCGGGAACTCAACGACTCCTTGACAGATGACCTGTCGGAGATAGAGCACTACAGCGAGGAACTGGAAGAACAGCGCTCAACGATCGACGCCCTTCAAAAGGAAAAGTCGGAGCTGAATGAGCGCCTGGAAGAGAGCGCCTCCGTCGCCCGGCAGCGCGACGAATACAAGAACATCGTTGCGGAGCTTCAGTCTCAGCTCAAAGAAACCAACTCCATCTCCCGGCAGCGCGACGAATACAAAAACACAATAGCTGCGCTCGGACGTGAGCGGGACACCCTTGAGTCGCATCTTGGTGGGCTCGATTCCGTTACCCAGCAGCGCGAAGAGCTGCAAACCATCGTTGCTGAACTTCAGGAACAAAAAACCGAACTTGGGTCGCAGCTCGAGGAAACTCAGTCCAACTACGAAGAGCACCAAGGCACCATCGAAAAACTCGAGGGCGAGACGGCGGCGCTGGCGGAGCGCCTCAGGGAGAGTGACTCCACTGCCAGGCAGCGAGATGAGGAAAACCACAGCACGATCGCTGAGCTCCAGCAGCAAAAAACCGATCTTGAGACGCGACTCGCTGGTGCCGAATCCAGCCGCGACGAACACCGTAGCGCCGCAGAAAAACTCGGGAGTGAGAAGGACGCACTGGAAACGCGCCTCAAAGAAACCGATTCCGCAGCCAAGCAGCACGAAGACAAAGACCGGAGCATCATCACCAGACTCGAACAGGAAAAAGCCGATCTCAAGACACGGCTCACGGGCGCTGAATCCAGCCGCGACAAGCACCACGGTACCGCTGAAAAGCTCAAAAGCGAGAAGGCCACGTTGGAAAAGCGCCTCAGAGAGAGCGATGCCTCCGCCAAGCAACACGACAACGAAAACCGCAACATCATCAGCAAACTCGAACGGGAAAGAGCTGGTCTGAAGACGCGGCTCGCGGCTGCTGAATCCAGTCGCGACGAACACGGCAGTGCCGTTGAGAGACTCGAGAGCGAGAGGTCTGCGCTCGATACACGTCTTAAAGAGTCGGCCGCAGCAGCAGAGGAGCGCGATGCCGAAAATCGCAATGCCGTCACCGAGCTGGACAAAGAAAAGCAGGCGCTTGAGTCCCGTCTAACGCAAAGCAAAACGATCGAGGACGAACAGCAAGGCATCATCGACCAGCTTACAAACGAGAAAGCGTCCCTTGAGGCGCGTCTCGAGGAGACCGATGCCGTAGCGCAGCAGCGCGACGAGCACGAGCAAACCATCGCCAAACTCAATGACGAAAGAACATCGCTTCAAGCCCGCCTTGAAGAAAGCGCTATGGCAGCCCGGCAAAGCGGCGATGAAAAACAAGCGACCATCGCCCGGCTCGAGAAACAAAAAGCGACTCTCGAGTCGCAGCTCGCAGAAAACGATTCCGAGCGCGAGGAGCAACAACAAGTTGTCTTTGCACTAAGAGACCAGAAATCAGCGCTGGAGCTGTGTCTCGCGGACAGCGACTCCAAGGCGTTGGCACGTAACAAAGATAACCTCAGCCTGATTGCCAGACTCGAAGACGAGAAGTCGGAGCTTGAGTCACGTCTCAAACAGCATGCCTCCAGCCAGGCCGAGCGTGAAAGCACTATCGCTGTGCTTGAAGACGACAGGGCATCCCTGGAAGCACGCCTGGAGCAAGTGAATGGCGAAGCCCGGCAACGCGAGGAAAAAAACCACGACAGCATCGCCGCACTAGAAGAAGAGAACACGTCGCTTAAGACTCAGCTCGAGCAGGCCGATGCCGGTCGCGGCGATCTGGAGAAAAACATTGCTGCGCTGGAGAACGAAAGGACGTCGCTCGAATCCAGGCTCGAAGAAGCTGACCGCGCTGCGCAACAGGGTGCGGATGAAGGCGCGAACATCATCGCAAAACTCAAGAAGGACAATACCGGCTTGCAGTCGCGCTTGAGCGATATCGAAGCCGGTCGCAGCGAGCAACAGCAAACCATCGCAGCACTGGAGAGCGAGAAAGCATCTCTGAAAGCAGACATCGAACAAAGCAGCGCAGCAGCGCAGCAGCGCGATGGAGAGAGCCGCAAAAGCATCGCCGGCCTCGAGGAGGCAAACGCGGGTCTGGAGTCGCGGCTTGCGGAGCGCGACTCCAAGCACGAGCAAGACCAAAGCGCGATCGAGGCGCTAGAGACTGAGAACGTGGGGCTTCAGTCGCGCTTTGAAGAGAGCGAGCTGGCTGCCGGTCACCGCGACGACAAGCACCGCGGCGTGATCGCCGGCCTGGAAGAAAACAAGGTGGAACTGGAGTCGTTACTCGAGGAACGTGATTCGAGCCTTAAAGAGCAGCAGCAAAGCATTGCTACGCTCAGCGCAGAGAAGACCGAGCTGGAATCGCGTCTCGAAGACCACAGGTCGACCGCCGAACAACGCGGGAAAGAGAGCCAGAACATCATAGGCAGCCTCAAAGACGAAAACGCCGCCCTTTCAGCGCTGCTGAACGAAAGTGACTCCGGGCGTGGCGAACAACAGAAAGCCCTCACCGCGCTTCGGGGCAAGGTATCAAATCTCCAGTCTCGCCTCGAGAAGAACGAAGCGGCTACCAAGCAGCGCGAAGACAAAAACCAGCATCTCATCGCCAAGCTCAGAAAGAGCAAGTCCGACCTGGAATCTCGCTTCACGGCGGCCGACACCGAACGCAGCCAGCAACAGGAGGCCATCTCGTCGCTGCAGACCGATCGGGCAGAACTGCAATCGCGCCTGGCCGACCGTGACACCGTCGCGCAACAACGCGACGAATACGCGAACACCATTGGCGAGCTCGAAAGCGAGCTTACGGCGCTGAAGTCACGCCTGACCGTGGCCGAATCCGCGCAACAGCGATTCGTGGATCGCGGATCTCGTATCAAGACGCTGGAGAACGAGAAGTCCGAACTCGAAGAGATCCTGGCCGGCGGTGGGCTTGAGGGGCAGCAAATCGCTGAATTCGAAGAGACCATCGACGCCCTGAAGGCCCGATACTCTGTGCTGGAATTGACGCGTAGCCATGAGACCGATGATCTACAAGCGCAGATCAACGACCGCGACTCCGCGCTGGCGGAATGGCAAAAACGCTGCCAAAGCCTCGAGTCAGAGCTAAAAGGCCTGCGCCAGCTGGCCGACGCCAAGATTCTGCGCGACGCAGACAGGCGGTCCCGTGCGCACATCAACCCGACTATCAATTACATCGCCGCGGACCACGCGACCGGCGATCGGGAATCCGCGCAGGCCCCCAACATGGCAAAATCGGGGAGTCGGGGTAACAACACCTCAAACGACCGGGATGATCTCAAAAAGATTTTCGGCATCGGCCCCGCATTGGAGCAGCAGCTCTATCGCATCGGCGTGACCACCTACTATCAAATCGCCAGGTTCACCGATTCCGACATCGAGCGCGTGGCGGAGGAGCTCGAGAGCTTCCCTGCCCGAATCAAGCGAGACAACTGGGTGAACGGCGCCAAAGAAGAGTACTTCAAGAAATACGGCAAACGCATCTCGGGAAACTCTGATTAAATCAGAGTGTGGTGGCGGAACAGGGGGGTGCCGCCCAAAGTTGGTGTTTTTTGGGGCGTTTGGAACATCGCGTTTTCAAACGGCGGCCTTTCGATAAGTGCCGGATGGGACTTGCCCACAAGTTACGTATAATTACAAGCTTCGCTCACGGATGGCCCCGCTTCTGGAGCCTGCAACCGATCCCCGCAGCCGCCGCCAGACACGACAACGATATCAGCCTTACGGCTGAAACCAATGGGAGAACCCATGGCCTACCTCTTTTCTCAGATGTTTTGGTGCCTGCTAATAGCGACCGTTATTGGCGCCATTGTCGGTTGGTTCCTTCGGCGGGCACGGGCGCGCAGAGATGAAGAAGGATTGCTGGGGCGGATAAGCCAATACGAAACACAGAAGAATGAGTACGAGGCGCAAAAAAAGGAGACAGACGCCAAGGTGCAAAAACTGGCCGCGGATCTGGTGACCACCAAGCAAAGCAAAACCACCCTGGAGGGCGAGCTGCGCAACGTGCAGGACGAAAGTAGGCGGACGCTGTCCGCATTCGAGAGCGTGAAAGATACGGTGCGTATGATGGAAGAAGAAAATGCGCAGGAAATCGCTGACTTGAACGCCAGGCTCAGCAATCTGCAAACCCAGGTTACGGCCAAGGACGCGCAGATTGTCAAATTCAACAACCGGGTGCAGGAACTCGAACTGCTGTCGGACAAAGTCAACGACTATGAGACCTCGCTCGCAGAAGCCGCCGACAAGTATTCCACACTAG
>JBPCXK010000502.1:0-3160 GCA_051008635.1 Gammaproteobacteria bacterium | reverse complement strand
CCCCAGGCGTCGATACCGCCACAACCGGCGCGGAAGCCCGGCGGGCTGTAATTGACGAAGTTGGGCGAGACAATAGGGGTGCGGGCAACGACCCGCCCGGTCGTCAAGCCGTGCCGCCGCTGGGTCTCGTAAACACCCCCCGGGGTGACGTTGGTGTAGGTGTTGAACATGTTCTGCATGACTTGCTGGGGATCGGCGAACGCCTGTCCCGACCCGAGCAGCCCCAACACCACGAGGCCAACGTTTGCACACCGGCGAAGATAAGGGATAAGCATTTTACAGTTCCTCATTTGCAAAGCGACTAAAACCGTCCGACGGCGCCGCGCAGATAGTCCACGAGCTTCTCGGGGTCTTCCGGCAGCGCCTGGTCATTGCTCGCCACCGGCGTGGCGGGCAGCGCCAGGGCCGGCGTGGATGCTATCCGGGTGGTGCCATATTCGTCCTCGGAGAGCCAGCCCTCGCGCACCGCGGCCATCAGCACGCGGGTCTCCAGCTCTTTCAGCGATAACATGCCCTGGCTGAGCGTCGTGAACCCATCCGGTGGCCGTTGCAGGACCAGCGTCGGCGTCATCTGCACGCCGAAGGCCTGCGCCTGACCCTTGTCGACCACGAAATTCGGAAACTCGCCGCCAGGCAAGGGGCGGTTGTCGAGCGAGATCGGCAGCACGGCAAAACCGTGATTTTTCTGAAAGGTCTTCAGCAGCGGCGCCTGCATGGTGCAATAGGGGCAGTCCGAGGAGTAGAAAAACCAGATGCCCGTGGTTTGCGCCAGCTTGCCGAGCGCCTCGGTCTTGTTTTTGCTCACCACCCGATCCTGCGTCCAGCCACCTGCCGAGGCGATGGGCCGGCTCGAATTTTGATCGAGCAGGGGATCGCCCATGGTCACCCGTTGCGCGATCTGGGCGAACTTCTGTGACTTGTCCATTGCGACGCGCTGGAGATACAGGTACGCGCGCACATTTTCAGGCGTGGGGTCGCCGATGGCGGCGTCGCGGTATTTGGGCAGCTCCTCGCGAAACCACGCCGGGCTGAAGGAGGGATGCGCCGGGGGCGTGGCCGCGATCGCCGGCGCGGGGGCCGGTGGCTGCTCGGGGGTTTCGGCGACGGTCTCCTGCTCGTCCTCTTGCCCGTCGGTTGCGACTGCCGGCGGCTCGCGGATCTCTTCGACTTCTGGTTCGACGGGATCCCTTTGGTACCAATACCACCCCTCGCTCTTTCTGTCGTAAAAGCTGACCGGGCCCGCCGCCTGGGCCGCGCCCGGCAATACGATTACCAGCAGCCACAAGGCCATTGGCAGTCGTAAGGTGCACCGTTTCCAGTTGGGCATCGCCCGCTTAACGTTGATTTGCGCTATTTCCACCACTTGCAGCGTACCCGGTGACGCTGCAACAAATTAGTCGCCGAAGGTTCGCGATGGCGCGCGCCAAGGGGGTAATTTCCGCGCTTCACCTGGTTAGGGTTGGTGTCGGCTTTGAATTCCAGACGTGCCGTTGCGGTATAAAGCGTTGGGCTTCGCTGCGCTCAGCGCCAACCTACGGGAGTCGTCGGCGACTTCATAACAACAACCCCCTACTGTTGCTGTTGCCGCCAGAGGTCCTGATTTATCGATTCATACGCCCCCTCCAGTCCCCCCGGCTGGTCGTCCTGCTGCCCGACGGCGTCCACGACAGGGGAGTAGTCGTAGTCGACCGCCTCCGCGCCACTTGGAATGGCTCCGCTGTCGACCAGTATGGCAACCCATTCGCTGAGATCGATTTCTTCCCAGTTCAGCTCCGCAAGCTCTTCCGGCGTAAAACCGGAGCAGTCCGGGTCTTCCTCGTCGTCGTACGCGCCTTCGACGCCCTTGGTCTGTTCCGCCACGATGCGGGCCAGCGGCGAGTTGTAGCAACAATAGCTCTCGTGCTTTTCGATGCACCCGAACAACGTATCTTCCGCGCAGTAGCTGCCCACGTAGGTGCAGCTCTTGAGATCACGCTTGGCTTCCAACTGCACTTCCTTGAGCTCACAGGCGTATATAAGCCTCGCCAGCGCATCCAGCACCAAATAGACCGTGTACGTGATCATGATCAAATTGAGCATCGTCCCCGCGTTTCCCGCCATCTCGAAGATGAAACCCTCGATACTGGCCTCCACGGGTTGCTCGCAACAGTTGACGTACCCGGAAAGGGCCTTTTTGCAGGTATGATGCTCACCCTCAAAGACCTTCAGCTCGCACTCTGCCGAGCCGCCCTGTGGATTCTGCTCAGTCGGCTGTTCGGTAGCCGGAAGCTGTCCCGTGGCGATAATCTCTTCCAGCGACGGCTGGCGCCCCGGGCACGACATGTCCCTGCCGGTGAATTCGACCGCGTGCATCGTTGCCGCCGCCTCGGCAAAGCCGGTATTGACCTCGTGCTGCTGCGATATGCAGCTCTCTCCCATGCAGCGGATTTCACCGTCGCAAATGGTCTGCGTGCTGACAACGGTCGGCTCGATATCGAAGCCGCAGTCCCAAACCTCGGTGCGCCAATTGCAATCCTGGCGCCCGTCGGACAACTCCAGGCAGTCGGTGGACGTGCGCTTACAACTCGCGTCATTCTCGTACGCCTCGCACTCGTTGCGTTCTTCCCCGGGCGCCAGGCCGGTTATGTCGGTGCAGACTTCGACACCTTCGTGGTTGAGAACACACAACGTCCCCCCATATTGCCGGCAATCCGCCGCCACACTCACCTCCCGGCAAAGCTTGTGCACGCCGGGTATGGGCGCGTCGGGGAGCAAGGCGAACAGCGGGTCCCCCTCGCAGACCCTGACACCGTTCAATTCCGCGCATCCCAGGGCGTCGGGTGGCTCGCTGCAGCTCACGGAACCCGGGCAGGTGTTGCTGGTCACGTTGACGGCCGCGTCTATGCAGCGTTGGGGCGACCATGCGTCCTGAACCACCTTGTTGTAGCGCATCACCCAGCGTCCACCGTATTGGCGGTTGGGGTTGGCCCTGAGCGGTTTGACAATAAAATCCAGGAAGTCGGAGGCGTCACTCTCCGGCCCGGCGTCGTCGCCCTCGTTGCGATCGCCCTCATCGATGTCCCTGCAGTCATCGACGATCTGCAGTTGGCCCACCAGATCGTTTTCACAAGTGGGCGCCTGGGTGATCTGGTAGCAAGCCGTATCGTCATATTCGCCGGGC
>JBPCXK010000501.1:0-3289 GCA_051008635.1 Gammaproteobacteria bacterium | reverse complement strand
GCGGTTAAAACAGCCTGCTATTCGCCCGCCTCGCGCCTTGCTGCGCGGGCGCCTAGACGTCGCACATGGATGTGCAAGTGTCGCGCGCGCAGGACGCGCAGGAGCGACCGCCGAGAAACGGGAACTTGTTTTGTCACGAACACTCAGGCTTCGCTGATTTCCTCGATTGGACGGCGTTCGATGTTCGCCCGCGATGCGATGTGGCTCTCGCGCCGCGAAGAATCATGCGCCTCGTCGAGCGCTGACGCACTTGAAGCCGAACATCGGGTAAGCTGCGCTGGTTGCCGTAAGGACTTTCACAAGAGGCTACATCACCGGCGTTCCGGGTGACTTCCGGGGCGAGTGAGTCGTTTCAAACATTTCCGGGTCCGACTGGCTTTTGCCCCCCAAATGCTGTAGATCAGTCAACTGCGTATTGGGGTTGCTGTTAGCGAGGTGGCATGATGTCCGGGAAGCACCATCAACCGCTGGGCGGAAACGAAATGCCGCGTTTCGGTGGCCCGGCAACAATGATGCGCCTGCCCATGGTGGAGTCCGCCGATGGGCTGGACGCATGCTTCGTGGGTGTGCCATTCGACACCGGAACCTCGAACCGGCCGGGCACGCGCTTCGGACCACGTTACATCCGTCACGAATCGGCACTGATCCGGCCCTACAACATGGCTACGCGCGCAGCACCTTTCGATTCGCTGTCGATTGCAGACATCGGTGACATCGCCATCAATACATACAACGTGGAGAAGACCGTCGGCATCATCGAACGGGGCTACGACGAGATCGTTGCGCACGACTGTCGTCCGCTAAGCCTCGGCGGTGATCACACCATCGTGTTGCCCATTCTGCGCGCTCTGAGCAAAAGGCACGGGCCGCTTGGGGTCGTGCACATCGATGCCCATGCCGACGTCAATGACGAGATGTTCGGCGAGAGAATTGCCCACGGCACGCCGTTTCGGCGTGTGATCGAAGAGCGTCTCGTGGATCCGAATCGCATGGTGCAGATCGGATTACGCGCCAGCGGCTATGCGGCGGATGACTTTGACTGGCCGCGCGACCAGGGCGTGCGGGTGGTGCAGGCCGAGGAGTGCTGGCACAAATCGCTCACGCCGCTCATGACGGAAGTGCGCGAGCGAGTTGGCGTTGGGCCGGCTTACATCAGTTTCGATATCGACGGACTCGACCCGGCCTTTGCACCCGGGACCGGCACGCCCGAGATCGGAGGGCTGACCGTCATGCAAGGGCTCGAAATCGTCCGTGGCTGCCGCGGTCTCGACGTCGTTGGCTGTGATCTGGTGGAAGTGTCACCGCCATACGATATATCCGGGAACACCGCGCTGGTCGCGGCGAATTTGTTATTCGAGATGCTCTGCGTGTTGCCGGGTGTGGAGTATCGGGCCTGATCGTCAACCACTGCTGTTATGGCTTACCGGGGTCTGGCGGATTTCATTCTGGTCGTGCATGCCTTGTTTGTCGCCTTCGTGGTGATCGGACTGCTGCTGATCGTTGCTGGCCTGCTACTGAACTGGCCCTGGGTGCGGAACTGGTGGTTTCGCGTGGCGCATCTGGCGGCTATCGGCGTTGTCGTCGCGCAAGCATGGCTTGGTGTAATCTGCCCTTTGACAATCTGGGAAAACGCTTTGCGCAGGCGCGGCGGGGAGGAGGCTTATGCCGACTCGTTTATTCAGCACTGGCTGCACAAAGTAATTTTCTATCAGGCCGAGCCGTGGGTGTTTACTTTGGCT
Source organism: Gammaproteobacteria bacterium (assembly GCA_051008635.1). Lineage (GTDB taxonomy): Bacteria > Pseudomonadota > Gammaproteobacteria > JBPCXK01 > JBPCXK01 > JBPCXK01. The sequence goes on along the minus strand of JBPCXK010000501.1, from coordinate 1,550 downwards.
TATTCTTTGTTTGGGGCATTGGTCGTCGCGACCTGGGTCTGGGGACCGCCGAGGCGGGTGTGAGAACGACCTCCATTGCAATCCTCGACAGGTTCAGGAATACAGGCGGAAGATTCGGGTTCTCTTTGGTGGTCACATCAGCATGCATTCTGCACCATGAGCGGTAAACCAGTAGTTGTCGTGGGTCGAAAGTTGCCCGCCGCGGTGGAAGCGCGTTTGCAGCGCGACTACGACGCGCGTTTTAACGTCGAAGATCGTCTTTATTCCCGCGGCGAGTTGGTCAGGCTACTGCAAGCGGCAGACGCTGTCGTGCCTTGCCATACCGAAAAGTTACCCGCGGATGTGATTGCGGAGTTGCCCGACGGTTTTCGCGCGATTTGTAATTACTCGGTTGGTGTGGATCATGTCGATCTGGCGGCTGCAAAGTCGCGCGACATCGTGGTAACGAATACACCGAATGTATTGAGTGAAGCCACCGCTGAGATTGCCATGTTGCTGATGCTCGGTGCGGCACGGCGCGCGACGGAAGGCGACCAGCTTGTGCGTGCGGGACGATGGCGCGTTTGGAGTCCGGCGTTCATGGTGGGGACGCAAGTCACAGGCAAGCGCCTGGGGATCGTCGGCATGGGCCGCGTGGGGCAGGTGGCGGCACATTTTGCGCGCGGCTTCGACATGAAGATTCACTACTACAACCGCCGCCGACTCGATCGTGCCACGGAGCACGGAGCGATTTATCATGAAACGCTCGAGTCGCTACTGCCGCAGTGCGATTTCCTGTCGCTGCACTGTCCGGCCACGCCCCAAACGCAAGGACTGCTTAACCGTGAACGCATCGCGCAACTGCCGGATGGCGCCATTGTGATCAACACGGCGCGAGGTGCGATAGTCGATGACGATGCGCTGATCGAGGCTTTGAAAGCCGGCAAGCTCGCCGCAGCCGGGCTCGACGTGTTCAACAACGAACCCAACATCGATCCGCGTTACTACGACCTGGAGAACACGTTTCTTCTGCCGCACGTCGGTAGCGCCACGCACGAAACGCGCGACGCGATGGGCTTTCGTGCGTTGGACAATCTGGACGCGATTTTTGCCGGCACACAGCCGCGGGACCGCGTTGCTTGAGCCGCAGATGCAACAGTATTTCGATAGCGTGCGGGACATCGAGAAGCTACGTTGCGCCAATCCATGGTCGAATCCTCAACCCCCAATCAAGTACTTCGGCGCCCGCTGGTCCTCCCCTGTGGCGCGGTCCTGAAGCATCGACTCGTGAAGTCCGCAATGTCGGACTCGCTTGGCGACGGCCGGGGCGACCCGACCGCAGCGCAGATGCGACTTTACGAAAGATGGGCTCAGGGCGGAATCGCTCTGTCGATTATCGGTGAGGTGCAAGGGGACCCGCACTTTCCGGAGAAACCGGGGAACCTGGTGCTTGGAGAAAGTTCGAATCAGCAAGCGCTGCAATCACTAGCCGGCCGAGCCTCGATTGATGACGCTCACCTATGGCCGCAGCTCGGTCACGCCGGCGCCCTCTCACACCCACCAATCAGCCA